>DATLWF010000238.1:0-3657 GCA_035576605.1 Blastocatellia bacterium
TGGCCCTGGCTTCGGGCGAGGCGGCTGAGAAGCTTTACAAATGGCAGAAAGAGCTTGCGGCTCTGGATGACAGGAAAGAGTTTCTCACCGCGGAGAGCGGCACGGCGGCTCGTAACAAGGCGGCAAGGGAGAAACAGCTAAAAGAGACGGCGCCACAAGCCCCGGCTTCCGAGGGCAAGTCTCCCGACAAGCACTCCGACAAGCTGCTCGAGAAGCAAAGCGGTTCAGCCGGGCAGAATGCTTCGCCGAACCGCGAACAAAAGAAAGAATTGCACCCGCCCGGCGAGATGAGACCCGCCGACTACGACCGGGACGGCGTGAACTGGTCTACCGCCTCAAAGTCGACCCGGATGCCGGAAGACGTTTTGGCAGAGGCGGATGAGGTGAGAGCACGCTTCGCCGAGCTGGGCGAACACACGCCGAAAGTCGAGAAGGCGTATGCGGTCATGGAAGGCTTGCCCGCCAACGCTCGCATACATCGCAAAGGCGACCCGAAGGATCTGGGCGAGGAAGTGCCCCGCGGATTCCTCACGATCCTTGGGGGCTACGGGCTGCCTGCCGGTCACAAAGGCAGCGGCCGAGATTACCTCGCCAACTGGATTGCCGATCCGAACAATCCTCTTGCGGCTCGAGTGATGGTCAATCGCATCTGGCTTTACCATTTCGGTAAAGGGCTTGTCTCGACGCCTAACGACTTCGGCTCGCGCGGTACCGCCCCAACACATCCAGAGCTGCTCGATTACCTTGCAACGCAGTTCATTAAGAGCGGCTGGTCGCTGAAGGCGATGCACCGGATGATTATGCTCTCGCACGCCTATCAACTGGCCGCGACCGACGACCCGCACAATTCAGAAATTGACGCGAATGATGATCTGCTCTGGCGCTTCAATCGGCGGAGGCTGAGCGCCGAAGAGATTCGCGATGCGATGCTCGCGGTCAGTGGCTCGCTTGACCGCACAATGGGCGAAGCGCATCCGTTCCCGCCTGAGAGTGAGTGGCATTACACACAGCATGAACAGTTCTTCGCCGTTTACGATACCAACCGACGAAGCGTCTATCTTATGCAACAGCGCCAAAAGAAGCATCCGCTGATGGAAGTCTTCGACGGTCCGGACACCAATGCTATCACCTCGCCGCGTCCGTTGAGCACGACGCCACTACAGGCGTTGTATTTGATGAACAACCCATTCGTGCATCAGCAGGCCGACTTATTCGCCGTGCGCGTGGGGATGGCGTATGACTCGCCGTCGCAGCGCATTAATTACGCTTTTCTCCTGGCTTACGGGCGACCGGCGAAACTGGCAGAGATTCGCGAAGCAATAGCCTACATTCAACAAGTGCGTCAGGAGTTGCTGGCAGTCAAAACTCCGACAGACCAGTTGACCCGCGCCACGCTCGCGAGTTATATGCGGGTGGTGTTGGGAAGTGACGAGTTTCTGTACGTTGAATGATTCGGGAAGATAAAGGATAGGATGATGGAAAGAGATTGTTGCGACCACTCACGAAGGCAAATGATCCAGTCGCTGTTTTGCGGCTCCATTATGTTACCAGCCGTCTTCTCACATCTTCTTTCGCAGGAAGCGCGCGGCGAAGAAAACCCGCTCGCTCCGAAAGCGCCGCACTTCCCGGGTAAAGCCAAGCGCGTGATCTTCATATATCTGCCTGGCGGCGCCTCGCACGTTGACTCGTTCGATTACAAGCCGAAGCTCATTGACGATGCGAAGAACGGGCGACTGTATGAAGGCAAGCGGACGCTGCTCGCTCCGCTCTGGGAGTTCAAGCCGCGCGGCAGGAGCGGCATTATGACCAGCGACCTCTTCCAGCACATCGGCGACGGCATTGACGACATCTGCGTAATCAACTCAATGCGCGGCGATCACAACGATCACTTTCAGGCGACGATGGGGATCCACACAGGCTCTGTCACTTTCAAACGTCCGAGCCTCGGCTCGTGGGTGAGCTACGGCCTGGGCACGGAGAATCAAAATCTGCCCGCGTTCGTGGTGCTCGCGCCGCAGCTGCCTTACGCCGGCGGCCAGGTGTGGGATTCGGATTTTCTGCCGGGCGTATATCAAGGTACGCGGGTCGTCGCGGGAGATGAGCCGGTGGCCAACCTCAAGCGCCGCGCGCCTTCGGCTGAAATCCAGGAGGCAGAACTCAGCCTGCTTGAGCGATTCAACCGCAGGCATCAGCAGGCGCGAGCAGGCGACCCGCAGTTGGCCGCGCGTATAAAAACATATGAGACAGCTTTCGGCATGCAGCGAGAGATGCCTGAAGTGTTGGACCTTTCGAAGGAATCGGATGCGACACTGAATCTCTATGGCTTGGAGCGCGGGCAGACAACGGGCTTTGGTTGGCAGTGCCTGGTCGCGCGCCGGATGGCTGAGCGCGGGGTACGATTCATCGAGTTGATTGATGTCGGCGCGTCGAAGAATTGGGACGCGCACGGCGATATGAAGACGCACGAGCCGCTGGCCAGAAATATTGATAAGGCCATTGCCGGGCTGATCAAGGATTTAAAATCACGCGGGTTGTTTGAAGATACGCTGGTCGTCTGGACGACCGAATTCGGTCGCAGCCCAACCGCGGAAGGTAACTACGGGCGCGGCCATTACTGCTTTGCTTACTCGTCGTGGCTGGCAGGGGCAGGAATCCGTGGCGGGATGGTTTACGGCAAGACGGATGATTATGGTATGAAGGTCGTCGAGAACGAAGTCCACGTCCATGACTTCCACGCAACGATTCTGCATCTGCTGGGTTTCGATCACACAAGGCTGACTTTTCGATACGGAGGCCGCGACTTCCGCCTCACCGACGTTCACGGCAAAGTCGTCAAAGCCATTCTCGCCTGACACGCAGTGGTTGCAGGAACGAAGCCGTCGAGTACACGGCCTCAGGTTCGGTACAGAGTAGAGCTACATTACTTACTATTAGAAGCTAAGTCTCAAGCCGAACTGGAACTGTCGCATCTGCGCGCCCCCGGCCAGGCTGAATATCTTACCCGCAGTGGCCGGGTTGCAGTCCACGCAGCTATCGGGTAATCCGAGGTTCACTTTGTTGAAGATGTTGAACCCCTCAGCGCGGAACGCCAGCCTCGTGCCTTCAGTTATTCTGAAGTTCTTGAACATAGAAAGATCAGTTTGGAAAAACGACGGCCCGCGCAGGCTGTTGCGGCCAGCGTTTCCATGCTTGCCAAGGGCCGCTTGAGCCCAAGGCGTTCCCGGCCCAATTCCCACTGCGAACCAGCCATCGCGACTCCTATTATCGAGGTCTGGATCGCCAACACGATCGGGGCGACATGGTCCAGCGTTCACAGAGCAGTTTGAGAACGATACTGGCGTGAACGGCAGACCGCTCATCCAGGTGGTAATTGTGTTTAGCTGCCAGCCGCCAAATAGAAGATCAGAGCCTCTGGGCGACTTTCCTAAAAATCGCTTGCCGCGCCCGAATGGCAATTCCCACACTTCAGAGAAGACGAACACGTGCTTGCGATCTTGATCGGCTGGGCCGCGGCCGAGTGAACGGTCATGGATAAAGTAATCGGAGTCGTTGTCCCTAACTGACGACCATGTGTAGTGCGACAGGATGTTGAGACCGGAAAAGCGCGACTCAAACTTTG
This sequence comes from Blastocatellia bacterium, assembly GCA_035576605.1. Classification (GTDB taxonomy): domain Bacteria; phylum Acidobacteriota; class Blastocatellia; order UBA7656; family UBA7656; genus Onstottus_A. Next base: position 3,620 of record DATLWF010000238.1, read on the forward strand.
TCTGCAAGGCGTTGTTGCGGTTGTCTGCGTCGTTGCCA
>DATLWF010000239.1:0-6286 GCA_035576605.1 Blastocatellia bacterium
CTCGGCACTCACTTTCTTCCAGACCAAATCAAACACGTTGTCGCAAACCGCCGCCAGCCTTCATTCGGGGACTCCGAACAAGTGATCAAGAGTGGTCGATGACCCACCACCAGGTTCCCGAAAATCTGTGAAACTCCTTCCTTCCCCATATCGCAATAATCAGTGGCAACTTTAGAGCACCTGGTCTAATGTGCAGCGTGGGCAACTATGTCATATGAAAGGCGCCCTCACACGACTAATAGACTGTAAACGGTGAATCACTGAATCGGAGTTGATGGATACCGAAGAACTCAAAGCCGTGCTTGAACAGCATCACGCGTCCAGCTTCGGCTGGGCGATGGCGTGCTGCCGGCGCGATCCGGCTGAAGCCGAAGATGTGCTTCAGATCGTGTACTTGAAAGTGCTCCAAGGCAAAGCTCGCTTCAACGGGACAGCCTCTTTCAAGACATGGTTGTTTGCGGTGATTCGCAAGACCGCTTCCGATCAGCGCCGGAAGAATATGTTGCGCGCCTTAACTATGCTGAGGGCGGCTGAGCGAGGGACAAGCGCGGCCAGGCCTGAGTATCCCGACGAATCGGCATATCGCGCCGAGATTCAGAGCATGTTTCGGCGCGCGCTCGTTCGGCTGTCGCGTCGTCAGCGAGAAGCGCTGGAGTTGGTCTTTTATCACGAGTTGAACATCCAGGAGGCAGCCGCGGTGATGGGTGTCTCACTGGGATCGGCTCGCACACACTACGAACGCGGCAAGAAACGCCTGCGGCAACTATTAGAGGAGTCAGAAGAGCTTTATGAATCTGAATGGGGACGAAAAGAGAATCCGGCAACTGTTCCGTGAGATGAGCCTTGACGACCAGCGTCGAGCGCCGCAGTTCGCCAGCGTCCTGGCGGCGGACCGTTCCGGAATGGTGCGCTCCCAGAACCGCACTCGGTCTTTGAGATTCGCAGCGGCCGTCGCGATGTTGTGTGCCGCTCTGTTAATTGCGATGGCTATCATTGTGAGGTCTTCGAAGCCTAACGGCCCGGCCCGAGACGAGCAGGCAATAGCTCCGACAGCACCTCCGGAAGCGTCGCCCAGTTTCGCTCCTAAGCATGCGGGCGGGACAGCTCCGGAGATTAAACCGCGTAGGGTCATAATCAAGCGCGCTCGCCATCACCAAAGCACCGACCAATTGGCGGTCGCGATGAACTCTCTCTTTACGTGGCAGTCTCCGACGGCCTCGCTGCTGAAGACTCCCGGCGACGAATTATTGAGGTCGCTTCCCCGGCTAGGCGAATCATTGCAAACGATAAAATCTTTCTCACCCGACCAGTTCAACTAACGGAGGCAAATTATGAAGTCGAAACTCATATGGTTATGTGCAATCTTGTTGGCGGCGGCGGTCATCGCGTTATCGCAGGATGCGCCGCAGCCCGGACCGTCGCAGCAGTCGGCACAACCCGGGCCCCAGCCGTCGGCTCCGCCGCCTCAGGCCGCCAGGCCACATCAGCCGGGACAACCGCAGCAGCCGCCTCAACCCGGGCAGCCTTCTGATCCTATCGCTGAGAACCTTTTCCCGCCGGAGCTGGTGATGCAGCACAGACAGGAGTTGGGGCTGACCGACGAACAAAGGGCGGCCATCAAAGAAGAGGCGATAAAAGCCTCTACCCGCTTCAGCGAGCTCCAGTGGCAGATGCAGGACGAAATGGAAACAATGGCGAACCTGGTGAAAGGCGTCAGCGTCGACGAGCAGAAGGTCCTTGCGGAGTTGGATAAGATCCTGAACATCGAACGCGAGGTGAAACGTACTCAATTGACGCTTTCGATTCGGATCAAGAACAAACTAACTTCGGAACAACAAATGAGACTGCATGAGCTTCAGCGATACCTTTCTCAGCCAAGATAAGACAGAGAAAATGACGCCGCGATCCGCGGCGTCATTTTTATCCTCCTCCATCCGGTTCTCCATCAAAACAAGACCGAGATTTCCTGCTAACACAGTTCGTCGTTCTTAGTCGCACTTGCCATTTTCAACAATCACGCCGTTCTGCCCTGGTAACTATCGAATCGTTCACGCAGGCGCCGCACTACAGACGAGGGCTCCTCTTGCGCGATGCCTTCGCGACTGGACTGCTTGCCCGCCTCGAAAGCGAACCATATAATCCAGCCGGACCTGCGAGCGCGCGCTAATCATGCCAGTCAGCGAAGAATATCTCGACTACGTCGTGGACCAGCTCGGATGCATTGGCGAGGTTGCCGCGAAAAGAATGTTCGGCGGAGTCGGACTCTACAATGACGGCTTCTTCTTTGGCCTGATCGCTGGCGACGTGTTGTACTTCAAGGTGGACGATGACAATCGGCCACAGTACGAGGCCGCCGGCGCAAGACCGTTTCAGCCCTACGGTGAAGAGTCTTACTCGATGGGTTATTACGAAGTGCCGGTAGACGTGCTCGAGGATGTCGATCAACTCAGGACCTGGGCCACGGGAGCTGTCGGCGCGGCCGCGCGAAAAGCGTCCTCGCGCAAACGGAAGAAAAAGAGTTCGTAGTTCGCCTTCAGGCGGAAGTTTGTAGATTAGTTTCGGATCAAAGAATTACGAACTTCCGCCTGAAGGCCGAGCTACAAACTCTCGCACACTTGGCGGAGCTAGCCATGCCACGATTGAGAGACTTTCAGGGAATCGAAGGGCAGGACTTCTTCGAGATGGATCTCGGGTTCCAATCTCTCCTGAAGGACCTCCTGCCCGAAGAAGAACACTCGCCGGTTTTCAATTCGCTTCATCATTGCGCGCGTCTTGTTGCCGGGCGCTGGAACGATCTCGCCCGCGAAGCGAGCACGCGCGAACACCTGCCCAGGATAGTCAAGTTCGATCGCGTTGGAGGCCCCGTAGAGCAGGTTGATTTCGGTTCGCTTACTCGGCACCTGCGCCGCGAAGTGGCTGAGTTCGGCGTGCTTACCGACGTGCGAAGCGAAGTGCACAAGTTCGCGATGGTCTACCTGCTCGCTCACAACGGCGAGGCTTCTGTAAACTGCGGCTTGAGTTGCACGGACGGATTGATCCGCGCGGTCGAAGCTCGCGGATCCGAATTTCTGCGTGAGACCTACCTGCCGCTGATGCTCTCAGTCGATACGCCGCTCGCAGGTGCGCAATTCGTCACCGAGCAGGACGGCGGCTCGGACGTTGGCGCGATTGAAACTGAAGCGAAGCCGAATCCAGACGGCACCTGGTCGATCACCGGCGAGAAGTGGTTCTGCTCTAACCCCGACGAGTATTTCCTGGTCGCGGCCCGCCCGGCCGGGGCGCCGCCCGGCACAGCGGGCGTCGCGATCTTCTTTGTGCCTCGAGTGTTGCCCGATGGCCAAATCAACAACATCTCGTTCAAGCGGTTGAAAGACAAGCTGGGCACTCAATCCCTGCCAACGGCTGAGATGGATTTCAATCAGGCGACCGGGTGGGCGATTGGTGAACCGGCCGACGGCTTCAAGACGTTGATGAACTATGTGATCAACACTTCGCGGGTGCACAACGCCGCCAACGCCTGCGGCATCCTGCACCGCGCGTTTCTGGAGGCTCGCAACTATGCGCGCCAACGCAACGCGTTCGGCCGGGCGATAATCAATTACCCGCTCGTTCAGGAGACTTTGGTTTCGCTGCTTGAAAGATGCTGGCGTTATCGAGTGCTGACATTCAAGCTGGTTTCGATGATTGACGAACACGGCCTCAGCCCGGCCGGCCCGAGCCAGTCGATGTGGCAGCGGTTCCTGATCAACCTGGCGAAATACAGGTCGGCATCAACCCTCACGGCTTCGGTTCACGATGCCATCATGACCCTGGGCGCGAACGGGATCGTCGAAGACTTCACCATCCTGCCGAGGCTGTTGAGAGACGCGATGATAATCGAGACCTGGGAAGGAACGCATAACACGTTGTGCCTTCAGATCGTGCGCGACGCGGTGAAGTCCGATCTCATCGAGCGCTGGCGCGACGAGATCAGCGGTACACTCGGCGAATGGCCTCGAGGCTTTCTCTCGCAGACTCGGGCCCGATTCGAGCAGACGCTGAGGCAAACCCTCGATGAGCTGTCGGCCGATCGACTGGCACACCGTGAGTGGGCGGCCACTCATGCGAGGCAGCTGGTAGATCGTCTCGGCAGCCTTTTGGAGCTCGCCTGGATGGCCAGCACTGCCTTGCGGTCTGTTAGCGAGGACTCGACGCCCGCGCTGTTGACGGTGGCCTCTGCGCACTTCTTGCTGCCCAGCCTCAACGTATTCGATGAATCAGGTTTTGGCGCGACTGCCCCTCACTGGGCCGGGCTAATAGACGAAACTCCCGTAACAGCAAGTCTGGACCGTCTGTGATTCCAGTGCGGTCCAGAGAGGTCTTGCAACCCTAATATTTTCCTAAGGAGCTCCAGCTCGATTACGAACAACACAAAAGGCGTTTCGTGACTTCGTGTCTCTGCGTTGGAAGACGATTATGAAGAAGAAGATACTGATCACCCTCGGAGTGATTCTCTTACTGCTGCTCGGCGCGTTCTTTTTTGTTGTGCCGGCCCAGCTTGAAAAGAGATTGAACGTTACGCTCAATCCGCCCCCATATCTGGCGTCCGAGCGAGCGGTCGAGCTTCACAAGAAGCTGCTGGTCGCCGATCTGCATGCGGATTCGCTGCTGTGGAGCAGGGACCTGCTCGAGCGCGGGACCCGTGGGCACGTCGACGTTCCGAGGTTGATCGAAGGCAACGTTGCGCTTCAGTCTTTCACGGTCGTGACCAAAACGCCCTACGTGTGGAAGATGAACATCGAGCGCAATGACGACAAAACCGACAACATAACAATCCTCGCAATTGCCCAGCGTTGGCCGACCGCCACCTGGAGCAGCCTGACGGAGCGAGCGTTGTATCAGGCAAGGAAGCTGCAAGACACGGCCGCGCGATCCGCCGGCAAGTTCACACTGATCAGAACATCGGCCGAGCTTTCGAGCTACCTTGATCGCCGCATAGCAGAGCCTCACATCACCGCTGGGTTCCTGGGCATCGAAGGGGCACAGGCCCTGGACGGGAATCTCGACAACATCGACGTGCTGTTCGACGCGGGGTTTCGAATGATGTCGCCGTCGCACTTTTTTGACACGGACATCGGGGGGTCTGCTCACGGCGTTGAAAAAGGCGGCCTGACAGACAAGGGCAAAGAGATGGTCAGGCGAATGGAAGCCAAGCATATGATCGTCGACCTGGCGCACGCTTCGGCGAAGACGATCGATGACGTGCTTGCGCTCGCCACCCGGCCCGTGTTCGTATCGCACAGCGGCGTGAAGGGCACTTGTGACAATCAGCGCAATCTGAGCGACGAACAATTGAAAGGGATCGCGCGAACCGGCGGAGTGATCGGAATCGGCTACTGGGACACTGCGGTCTGCGGCAAGGACGCTAAGGCTATCGCAACGGCGATACGTTACACAGCGAACCTGGTGGGAGTGGACCATGTTGGACTGGGTTCGGATTTTGACGGAGCCGTCGTCGAGCCGTTCGATACAAGCGGGCTTGTTCAAATCACTGACGCGCTTCTTGCTGAAGGGTTCACCGACGAAGAGATTGGGAAGATCATGGGCCGAAATGTTCTTCGGCTTTTGATAGAGAATCTGCCGTGAGGCAATCCAAGGGCCTTGGCGGCTTGGCGCAAGTCAGTCTCTCGCTGTTGCGGTCACCAGTAGCAGGCAAACGCGCAAAGTCCCGAATTACCGAACATCATCACTACGAACGATAATTCGTGAACTGCGTGTCTATGCCAAAGTCTTTCTCCTTCAGCAACGCGATCACCTTCTGAAGCGTGTCGCGATCTTTTCCCGAAACGCGCACGAAATCGCCGTTGATCGAAGCCTGAACTCTGAGCTTGGTATCCTTGATGAACTTAACGATCTCGCGCGCCTTCTCGATTGGAATCCCCTGCTGAAGCGTGACCGTCTGCCTCACGCTGTCCTTAGCCGCAGGCTCGACGTTGCCGTAGGAAAGCGCCTTCAATGACACGCTTCGCCGTATGAGCTTTTGCTGGAGCACGTCGTTCATAGAACGCAGCGTGAACTCGCTGGCGGTCGCAAGCACCAGCTTGTGCTCCTTCTCATCCAGATCGATGCTCGAGTTTGTGCCTTTGAAGTCGTAGCGTTGAATGATCTCTTTGGTGGCCTGGTTGACGGCGTTCTTGACCTCGGCCATGTCAACCTTCGAGACTACGTCGAATGTGTTTTGTTGTGCCATGTTTGACCGGTAACTATACCAGCGACTCGGCTGTTCAATCTAACCGGATTGAGGAGC
>DATLWF010000240.1:0-7228 GCA_035576605.1 Blastocatellia bacterium
GATTCGGATAGATCGTCAGCGCTCCGATGTGCGAGGATAGTCGCCTGCGTGAGAGCGACGCTCGAAATGCTTGAGGTGGCAAATCGAATTAACGATCCTTCACAACGGACGCTAAGCACGAACCGGAACGCACTGTCGGCACAACTCGATGAGCGCGGTTACGCACTGACGCAACCCTGCTTACGCGGAGGAGTGTGATTCGCTGATCCTGTTGTATGCCGAAAGAGCGCGTTCCGAAGTCGCGTCGTGATGGAGGGTCAACTTCGGGCGCGGCTAGCATCAGTACTATGGGTGAGTTCGTCACCTTAGCCAATCGATGGCGTCCGGTTGCAGGCACTCGAGGCGACTACCGCGTGAACATTCGTCACGGCGTGAGCCTTTGAGATCGGGGGCGCGGTACTGTCTTGGCCTGATCTTTCACAACGTGCAGTGAGACCAAAGCCTGCTAGCCGCCACCGAGCTTTTGGGGGCGACAGAACGCCCGCGTATCGAACGTCCCTCGCCCCCAATCTGTGCGCGCGGTCCGACTCGTTACGCGCCGAACCGCGCATTCGCAATTAATAAGTTAGTGTTCTGTTCCGGGCAGCTCCGAAGCAGCGATCCAAGGTCCGGGAGCTGCCGGCGTTCCGATGCGAATCAGCACTATCGGCTGGGCGCAGACCGACGGTATTGATACTTGAGCGTTTATCTCGAAGTCGCCGTCCGAACTGATCGGCACACCGTCTGTGGGAGTGATTGTGAATGGAACTCCGCTCCCTGGTCCGCCGCAAGTCAAAGCAGCGTGGACCATCGTTATCCCAGCGACGGTTCCTACTAGATTGGCTGGGACTGGGTCCCCGTTAAAGAGCGCGCCTTCGCCGATGACCAATCCTTTGACGCGCACTTTAAGGTTGCCGCTGGGATCAAGCTGAACCTTGCCGTTGTCCACAACCCACGGCGCGCCTCCGGAGACAACACCTCTGATTGTTATGTTTGGCGTCGAACCAAACACGTGATTGTTGATGATCTTCGGGCCATCCGCAGAGGAAATCGTCGCAGAGGCCAAAGGGACCAACGCGAACATCGAAAGAGCCAACAGAATTCGCTTCATAAACCAAAACTCCTTTCCTGTGAGTGAGCGTTATTACGAAGAGGTAGCATCTGTTCCTTCCTGATCAAAGGCACTTAACGCAAGTGCGGCGGGTGAGGAGACTCCGAGGAGTCGGTGGGGAGAAGACTCAGCGAGATTATCAACTAATAAGAACGACCGGGCCCCCTGCCTAAGGTCGGCGAGTGGGCCCGGGCGCCTTTTCTCATTATCAACGCTCTAGTACGCTCAGTAGCGCTGCAGGTTGAGGATTGCGTTCAGGATGCCGCCTAGCAGGCTGAACCCACCGTTAGAGTATGTGCCGTACCGAGTGCGGCCGTAGTACCCGTCCTCATAACCGCGCCGGAAGCCCTCACGGAAATAGTAACGGTACTCGTTCAAATCAACATAGTACCCGTTATACCCGTAGGTCGCGTCCTGATAGGCGTAGCTATTGCGGTAATCGGCGCGCCACCTGTCCTCTCGGTCCGATTGGCCCGCGCGCGCACCTTCCTCATAACCGAGGTTCACGGCCTGCCGAAGCATATCGGCGCCGTACTGATTCGCCTGGTAATATCTACCACCGCGATAGTAGCGATAGGTGTAAGGCGAATAGGCGAAAGACTGGGTGCTCCGGAGGCGCAGTTGGTCCTGACGCAGTCGTTCCAGATATTGTTGCTGAAATCTGAACTGCGCCATCCGCCGCTGTTGCTGAAGCGCTTGCTGCCGTTGTAGCGCGAGACGTTCCTGCTCTCGCTGTTGACGGTTGTACTCGGCAAGGCGCAGGTCGTGACGTCGCTGCTGCTCCACTTGCTGCTGCTGGGCGAGTCGCTGCTGTTGGTCGAGCTGTTGGCGATTCTGCTCGTGCCGCTGTTCCTTCTGAGCTTCGCGCTGCTGTTGTTGCTGCACCTGCGGTTGCTGCACCTGCGGTTGCTGGACCCGTTGTTGCTGGACGCGCTGTTGCTCCTGCTGTTGCTGGACGCGCTGTTGTTCCTGTTGGCGCTGCTGCTTCTCAGCTTGTCGCTGCTGTTGCTGGCGTTGCTGCTCTTGCTGCTGTTGTTGCTGCTGCTGTTGCTGCTGCTGTTGCTGCTGTTGCTGCTGTTGCTGCTGTTGCTGCTTCTGCTTCTGTTTCTCGGCTTGCCGCTGCTGATCCTGTTTTTGCTGCTCCTGTTGTTGCTGCTGCTTCCGAGCCTGCTTTTCCTTTTGTTTTTGTTCCTGCTCTGGAGTTGGTTGCTGGGCGCTGGCCGGTATGCCCGTCGCCAGCAGCAACCCCGCCCCGATGACAAGAGCTCCTACCTTTCGGTTGAAGAATCCAATACTAATGTTAAACATATTAAGCACCTCCCAATGCTGAGTGAATATCATCCATACAGACCGATTCCCTATCTGTGACTGCAAGTTGTATTCCGCACCCTCGAGATAAGAATAACTGAGTTTTTAGATCAATTCGAGGGATCAGCGACACCGATTTCGGACAGTCATAGACGTTATGGGTTCTAAGGGCCTATATTTGAAGCTAATCTCCTCGAAGTGTATAAAGGCTTTACAATGAAAGTTGTCCTCTCATTTGCTGTCATCGGAATATTGATGCTTGGCTCTCCTCTGAACGCCCAGCAAACTCAGCGTCAGAAGCCGGCACCCCGCAAGCCATCACAACCGCCAACTCGGGAAAAAGCACAGACTCCGCTGCCTAAGGCGCAGACTTCCGACCGGCCCGAGCTCGTTATTCAGAGCGGGCATTCCGATTTCATCCGTTCGATTGTCTTCAGTCCCGACGGCAAGATCGTCGCATCGGCCAGTTCGGATAAGACCATAAGGCTCTGGGAAGTCGAGACCGGCCGCATGCTTCGCGTGCTGGATCATCATCGGGACAACGTGACCTCGATCGCCTTCAGCCCTGATGGGAAAACAATCGCCTCCGGGAGCCTGGACAAGACCGTCGCAATCTGTGACGTCAACAGTGGACGCTTGATCCGGTCGTTGACAGGGCACGCCGATGAAGTCAACTCGGTAGCATTCAGCCCGGATGGCAAGACCGTCGCATCCGGCAGCCGCGATGAGACAATCAATCTGTGGGACCCGGCGACGGGTGAAGTAATTCTCACGATAGACAAGCCGGCTTCTGAAGTCCGCACGATCGCCTTCAGCCCCGATGGAAAGATCCTGGCCTCGGCGAGCGCGGATAAGACGGTCCGGCTCTGGCAAGTGAGCGAGGGTCAGCCGGTCGGGGCCGGCGAGATGATTCACGCTCTGCAGGGTTCCTCCTCCGCTATCCGCACCGTGACATTCAGCCCGGACGGCAGGGTCCTCGCTTCAGCGGGTGAAGACAATGCCATCAAACTCTGGAACGTCGAAAGCGGGACCGCGATCCGCACGATGAAGGGGCATTCGGGTATTGTAACTTCCGCCGTCTTCAGTCACGACGGCAAGCAACTGTTTTCCGGAAGCTATGACAAAACGGTCAGAGCCTGGGATGTTCAAAGCGGCACGCCTATACGCACCCTCGAGGGAGCGAGTGCGTCGATCGCATCTATAGCCCTCAGCCCCGATGGGAACACCGTCGCTGCCGGGAGCTGGACGACAATAGTCTTGTGGAACAGCTTCACTGGCAACTGGATTCGCACGCTCGAAGGACGCTTGTCCAACGTCCGCGCCGTCGCATTCAGCCCGGATGCGAAGACCCTGGCTGCGGCCGCCAGGAACAGCATCAAACTCTGGGATGGCGGCTCCGGCGGACTGGCACACACGCTGGATGGGCATTCATCTCTGGTCAACGCCGTTGCCTTCAGCGCAAACGGAAAGATCCTGGCTTCCGCAAGCGCCGACAAGACTATCAAGCTCTGGGATCTGGCGACGAATAAGCCGATCGCCGATCTATCGGGCCACTCCGCAAATGTTACCGCGCTTGCATTCAGCCCTGACGCCAGGTTCATAGCTTCGGGGAGCTCTGATAGAACCGTAAAGCTCTGGGATGTGCAGAGCCGCAGGTCGCTGCGTACATTTGAAGGCCATGCGACTGTGATCAGCGCGATCGCATTCGCTCCCGGCGGGAAGATGATTGCGTCGGGAAGTTACGACAATTCGATCAAGCTGTGGGACGTGGATGGTGACAAGCCGATCTACTCCCTCACGGGACACATTTCCGAAGTAACCGGTGTCGCTTTCAGCCCTGACGGGAAAATGCTGGCTTCCTCCAGCCGGGATAAGACCATCAGACTCTGGGACACGCAAACCGGTCAACCGATCCGCACACTCGAGGGACATGCTTCCGACGTGTTCGCAGTAGTTTTCAGTCCCGACGGAAAAATGCTCGCATCCGGAAGCTATGATAAGACTCTGCGGCTCTGGGATCCGCAAACCGGCAAACCGATTCGGACGCTCGAAGGTCATTCCAGTCCTGTAGTTGCCCTGGCCTTCAGCCCTGACGGACGATTCATTGTTTCAAGCGGCGAGGATGCGACTGCGAAAATATGGTCGCCCGATAATGCGCAGCCTCTCTGCACGCTGGTGAGCTTTAATGATGGCGGTGAGTGGTTGGTTATCAACCCTGATGGTCTGTTTGACGGCTCACCGGATGGATGGAAGTCGATTCTCTGGCGGTTCGCAGCGAGTACTTTCGACATCGCGCCAGTCGAAGCTTTCTTCAACGAGTTTTACTACCCCGGCTTACTCGCTGATGTGCTGGCAGGCAAGAGGCCGCGAGCATCACAAAACATAGCGCGTGTGGATAGACGACAGCCTCAGGTGAAACTCGCGTTAGCCGACAATCTTATCCGCGCGGATCGGCCAATCGCCTCGCGGAAGGTCAAGATCAGAATCCAGGTCACAGAAGCGCAACCGGATGGAAATCATCCCGCGGGCAGCGGAGCTCGTGACGTGCGGCTGTTTAGAAACGGCTCGTTGATAAAGGCATGGCGCGGCGACGTACCTGATGCACTGCCCAATGGGGCGCTCGAAGAAACCATTTCAATCGTTGCAGGCGAAAACCATCTAACCGCTTACGCCTTCAACAGAGACAACATAAAGAGCGCTGACTCCACGCTTCTTCTGATGGGCAGTGAGAGCCTGAAGCGCAAAGGGACCGCGTACGTGTTGATAGCCGGCGTCGACGAATATGCGAATCCGCGGTTCAATCTTCGGTACGCAGTGGCCGACGCTCAGGAGTTTGGCGACACGGTGGTACGGATGCAAACCAAACTGGGAAACTTCTCGCACGTTGAGATGATCCCACTACTGAATCAGGACGCAACCAGAGCAAACTTTTTGGCCGCGCTCGGCAGGCTTGCAGGCAAAGATAGTGAAACGAGTGGAACCTTGCCCGGCTTGAATCGAATCAAACCTGCTGAACCAGAAGACGCGGTGATCGTTTACTTTGCAGGTCACGGCACCGCACAGAAAGCCAGATTCTATTTGATACCGCATGACCTTGGGTACGACGGGCCGCTTGATGGTTTGGACGCTTCGGGACTCAACTCATTACTCGCGCACAGCATTTCAGATCGGGACCTGGAGCAGGCTTTCGAGCACATAGACGCGAGCGATCTTCTGATGGTTATCGATGCCTGCAACAGCGGACAGGCGCTGGAATCCGACGAGAAGCGGCGCGGCCCGATGAACTCAAAGGGACTCGCACAACTGGCATATGAAAAAGGGCTGTATATACTCACCGCCGCGCAGGCCTATCAGGCGGCACTGGAAGCGGCCGAACTGGGGCACGGGTTCCTGACCTATGCGCTTGTGGAGGAAGGACTCAAGAACGGAGAAGCCGACTCGGAGCCCAAAGATGGAAAGATTCTGATTCGGGAGTGGGTGGACTACGCCGTCGCACGGGTGCCAGAAATGCAGGCAGCCGCATTGCAGGGATCTCGAGGGCTGAAGGTCGTATTCCTCCCGGGCGATGAGAAAGTTTCAGACCCGTCAAAGAGGAACGTGCAGCGACCGCGTGTGTTCTATCGCCGCGAGGTTGAGCCCCAGCCCTTGGTCATAGAGAAGGTGCCTGGGAAAGATAGATGACTGCGTTGAGGGACAGACAGGATCAACCCGGAAGATTTTCTATTTTCTATTTTCTATTTTCTATTTGCGACTTGTCATTCCAACTAACTGCAATTTGTCATTGTCATCGGCCGCGTCGCGCTCCGAAAAATAGAAAATAGAAAACAGAAATAGAAAATGAAAAATGTTCCGTCTTCTGCTCCCGCGGTTTGTCTTGCTATGTGGGAAGCAGCGCCTCTTGCGGAACGGCAACAACACTCTATGCTTATGAAACGCAGAAAGAGCGATAATCTGCGGACGGAACGAGAGCACTTACAGGCTTACAGCCGTCCGTGGTTTACGCTGGCATTTCCGTTGGCTCTGATGGCGATTGCTACATCGTACGCTTTAGATACGGATGAGCTTCAGCTTGAATATGGTCTTGCGGCCTACGGCTTGGACTGCTGAGGCTTCTCTTGTGACGCTTTTTCCCGCGCCTCCTTCATCCGCTTCATCATTTCCGGGCGCAACCGCCATTGCACGCCTTGCTCCTCCGGCTGGCCGAAGACTTCCGGGTGCAGGTATGAGCCTTGCTCCTCTTTCGATTTCAACTCTTCGACCGGAATGCGGTACCGGTTGGCGTATGCGTCCTGCCGGATGCCTGTCACCTGCCACGAGACCTTGACGCTCGGCAGGCTGGTCTTGATCTTGAAGCGATTCTCTTTGATCTCCTCAGCGACCATCGCCTGCGCGAACGTGCCGATGACCGTGAGCTGGTAGCGGAAGTTTTTGTTCAACGCCTCGAACCAGTCGGGCAGCGTCACTTCCGCGTCGCCGCTGGCGTCGGTCGTCACGTTGCCGTTGTAGATGTTCATCATATCGGGCGATTCGACGAAGGAGTGGTAGAGGTACTTGTTGGCGGGATCGAGCGGATGGTCTATCTTGAACGACCCGGCGGGATTGTTCAGGGTGCCTGTCACCTCCACGTTGCCATCGAATTGCCCTGCTCGACTATGAGTACTAGAACTATCAGATATTCCATACACGCCATAAGGAAAGACTCCGAAATTCGCTATCCCGGTCACACCGATGCCACTATCTGAGGTTGAGAGGCCCGAGATCCCTACATGGCCGCCACCCTGGACAGCCAAAGCCGCGTTTGGGTCTGTCATCCCGATGCCGACGTGGCCG
>DATLWF010000241.1:0-6370 GCA_035576605.1 Blastocatellia bacterium
ACATCAAGTACCGCCAAACACCAACCTATACCGCTCAACAACTCCGATAATCAGCGGCAAGCGACTAAGAGCAGAGAGATCACACTTGAATCGAGGAGCGCTCGCAAAACTTCAGAGCTTCGCGCGGTCGCTTAAGGAAAGCGCCTCCGTGACCAAGAGCGCGGTAGACGCACAGCGATTGCAGGCCCTGGCGGAAATCCTACAGCGACCCTCAAAATGAGCCGCAGGCAAATTGAAACTGTCGCGCCAGAGTGACTTCATTGGCTATTGTTGGTGTGATCCCATCCTCACCCGCGAAGAGTGGCCGCCGGGTAAGTATCGCAGCTCCAGCTGAAAGGCCGGCCATTTCAATGAGACGGCGGCGCGATATCCCGCTCGATTGTTTCTTCTTCATAGTTCTCAAAAGAGCTTGTTCTCCTTCACCCCCGCTTAATGATGAAAACTGTTTTGTCGTCAATCCGTTCCACTTCTCCAATCTGCCGCAGATGGTCGTCGTCTTTTGTGGCGTGTTCCAGCAGCGCATTGCAGATGTCTCTCGCTGATTTCCGATAGTGCTCCCGCATCACAGCTTCCAGGTGTTGGCGTTCTTCATCATCGCTCCCGTCATAGACACCGTCGGTATAAAGGAAAAGAATGTCGCCCGGGCTCATTAGCGTAATCTCGGCAACATCGGACGAGTTAGCCGGTCTAGGTCGAAATTGCATTGAGAAATACCGCTTACGATCCGGATGATCAGCGGGGATCTGCAGGCCCAATGCCAGGAATTGCACCATCCGATCTTTGTCCAGCTCTACAAACTTGCGATATTCAGCAGAGAACACAAGCGGCGGCGGGTGCCCAAAATTTACAAATCGGAAATATCCGTACGGATGCACTTCGCCATAAAGCATCGTCGCAATCTCGCGCGCATGTTCTCTTTCTATCCCCAATGCGTTACGAGCCGTGACCGAAAGCGCCAAACGCAGGTTGATGTTTTCAAACAGCTCAGGTGTCGTGCTTCCGTGCAGATCAAGCTCGGAGAGCATGAAAGCATGAAACGTATCGTGTACAGTCGAGGCAATTTTCGCCGAAATAAGCCCGTGTCCCTGTGCGTCTACCAGCAGCACTCCTGCCGTACTATTGAGCTCGGGCAGGACTTCGGCGACCCGCACTTGCTCCGAGCTTCGTGCAACTCTGTATTCGGCTTCCATTTCGGACCTATAATCCGGCCTGGACCTCAACCACTCCACATGAGCGTCTACTGAATTACGTGGCGGTGCGCCTGGCTGGAGCGGCTCAAGAAATTCCTTCGATAACTTCAAGGCCTGCCGAATGCGTGCATCGACGTCATAACGCTGCTGGAAGTTTATGTATTCAAATAGGTCCCCGCCGACCATACCGACAGGAACAGAATTCCCATACATCTCGATGCCGGGTATATGCGGAATCGCCCCTTCCACTGGCATTAGTCGTTCACGTAAGTATTCATCGATGCTCAGATCCGTGTGCGGGGTGGTCGTTGACCCCTCGAGCGATCCCATAGTTTGCCTCCCTCGGAAATGAAGTCGTCGTACGGATTATCGATCACCACTCAGTCGTTCATTGCGGCAGCTCTTCGCCGGACTGCTCACGCGCCAAGTACTCGGCGTACCAGTCCGGCCAATTCTCGTCGCGCTGCCCCCCGGTGCGCTTCTCGTGCTGGCCGTGGGCGGCCTCAGCACGCCGAAGTGCGCTGGCCAGATCCGCCGTGGATGCGAATGTCGTCTGAGCGGCGTCGATCCGGCCGGGCAGCCGCGTCGTGATCTCCTGCAGCAGCCAGCCGTTTCCGTCCGGATCACTGAACGAGGCGAATGAGCGGTAGCTGCGATGCTCGGGATCCGGACCACTGACCCGGAGCCGCCCAAACAGGTAGGGCTCGTCCGTGCCAGCGTACACGCCGCCGGCGTCGTGGAACACCTCGCTAATTTCGACGCCGCGACCAAGCAAAACGTCGCGGGCAGCCTGGATGTCGGAGACGATCAGGTACAGGCCCTGTGCGGAGCCGGGCGCCGCCGCGTTGACGTTTTTGCCGAAGATGACCGAGCACCCGGACCCAGGCGGGGTGAACTGGATCACGCGGAAGTCGTCACCGGAGGCGAAGTCGGCGTCGAGCCGCCACCCGAGTCTCCCGTAAAACTCCTTCGCGCGGTCGACATCCGAGACAGGGATGACGACGATCTCGAGCTTCATGTCAACTCTCGCGACGCTCGCGTCTTTGGCGTCGTTACTGCGGATTTCATTCTTGATATTTGCCATGTTCTTTCCTCCTGTTCGTTCACCTAAATCGAAAGTAAGATTTGTTGACTGCGAGCACCCGCAGATACTCACGGAGTCTATGCCGACGCGGTGAGTGTCGCAGCATTCTTCCTAACGAACTCCTGCATGCTCAGCGGCCTTTGCCCGTTACCGTGAGCACGTCGCCCGCCACCGATCGTAGCGTCCCGCGCGGTGCAGAATAACTATTCGAGAGGTAGACGAACTTGAAAACATGTATCGCCCGGTTTCGATTCAAAACGGATATTGCCCCGGTGTTTTCGAACAATGCGGGCGACGGTATCCAACCCAAGTCCAGTTCCCTCACCGACGGGCTTGGTCGTGAAAAACGGCTCGAAGATGCGCGACCTCAGGTCTGCCGGTATACCTGGGCCGTTATCTCGTATTTCCACAAGAATGTCGGTCGGCTCTTGTTTCGTGCGCACCCGCAACTTCCCACCTTCACTCATCGCATCTACGGAATTAACGATCAGATTAGTCCAAACCTGATTGAGTTCACTGCCGTACGCCTTGATACGCGGCAACTCTTCGGCGTACTCACGTGTTAGCACGATGCTCTTTTTTTTCAACTTGAACTTCAGTATGAGAAGCGTGCTTTCCAGCCCTTTGTGCACGTCCACTTCCTGGATCGACGCCTGGTCCATGTAGCTGTATTCCTTAATCGCGCCCACAAGCTCAGAGATGCGTGTGGTGGCGGCCTTGATCTCACTCGCAAGTTTTGCCGCTGCAAGCTGGGCGTTGACGCGTGCCAGCACATCGTCGAACGCGTCTTTCTCCAGGACATCTGAAATTCGCTGCAGGCCCGCAGCATCAATGCCGGCTTCAACAATGTTGGCGGAGAGTTTCCAGGGATCAACCAAGCCATGGGCCTCAAGCCAGGTAGCGACAAGATCTTCGCGGTCGCTTTGCTCCAGCGAATTCAGGTGCGCGGTTGTAGCGGTGTGTTCGAGTGCGGCGTCTTCGAAGGCACGGATCGCCTCCTCTTGTTCGGTTGACAGGTCATGCCGGCAGAGCCGAAGGTCGGCTGCACGCAACTCGGCAAGGACGGCGATGAGATCGTTTGCGGCGCGAGACGCCCCGGCCGCCGGATTATTCAGTTCGTGAGCGAGTCCGGCTGAGAGTTTACCCAGGGCCATCAGCTTATCCTGTTGCTGATCGGCAGTCGTCCATTCGCGCACACGATCACTCATAATGCCGACAAGACGTTTGGCGAGAGTCGGCATTCGCTGCAACAACTCGGGAAACAGACGGACAGGAAAACGTAATACCCGAGTCGGCATTACAGCGCGGCCGGTGACAGTGAATTGTGTCATGCGCGAGAAAGGCAGAACCCCGGTCACTTCACTCGCCGGATCACCTGCTCTTGAAATATAGACAAATCCGTCGTGTGCATTATCATCGCGGTAAGCGTGCATTTCTCCTTCGAGGAAGATTGACATCCAATCAGGCGGGTCGCCTTTGCGGAATAAAGCGTCGCCAGCCGCATAGCGCTCATCCTGGCTGTTTTCAGCAAACCACTTCAATTGATCTTCCGGCAGATCAGCAAAGACACTGATGCGTCGCAGGGCTTCAACTTTGTCCTCAGGTGACTCGCGGGTTGCGCTGACAGACTCGACTCCCCCGGACACCGGCACCGGCACGCCCACGCCTTCTATTTTTGTGTCGTCCATCGGTCATACCACCTTGCTGAGATATTGATGTACGAAGGAGATTGCAACAGAGCCTTCGCCAACGCCTGACGCGACTCGCTTGACCGAGCCATGTCGCACATCGCCGACTACGAAGATACCCGGCACGTTCGTTTCTAAAAGTCCTGGATCTCGGTCCACCTGCCATCCTTTAGGCCGCTTTCCATCGCGCATCAAGTCAGGGCCGGAAAGAATAAACCCATGCTCGTCACGTTCAACGATATCCGCAAGCCACCTGGTGTTTGGAGCAGCACCGATCATGATAAACAGCGAGTTTGCCGGTACTTTGTTGACCTCGTTTCTTACCGTATGTTGGATGGAAATTGCTTCGAGATGATCCTGGCCATGCGCCTCTATAACGGAGGAGTCGAATTCGATTTGGATGTTCGTAGTCTCTTTCAACTGCTTGATTAAGTATTGCGACATTGATGCTGCGAGTGATGAACCTCGTACCAACATCACCACTCGTCGCGCGTACCTTGAGAAGTAGATGGCAGCCTGGCCCGCGCTATTCGCGCCCCCAACAATAAACACATCTTCATTTCTCGTAGACATGGCTTCGGTCATCGCAGCGCCGTAGTAGATTCCTGCGCCGGTGAGTCGTTCGACGCCTGGAGCGTCCAACTTGCGCCACTGTACGCCGGTTGCAACCAACAAGGCGTGACAACTGAGCTCTGCTCCGTCGCCGAGTTTTAGCAAACGGTAAGGACCATCCAGGCGTATGGCAGTAGCTTCGGCTGAAAGGATCTCGACACCGAAACGCCGGGCCTGAACCACGGCGCGACGCGCAAGGTCGCCACCGCTGAGCCCGCTTGGAAACCCCAGGTAGTTCTCGATGCGACTGGACATGCCGGCCTGTCCGCCAGGGGCTTCGCGCTCAATCATAACCGTTTTTAAACCCTCGCTGGCCCCGTAAACTGCGGCCGCGAGTCCTGCAGGGCCGCCACCCACAATTGCGAGATCATAAAATGTCGCTGCCGCCCGGGTTTTGAGCCCCGAGTGTTCGGCCAGCTCGCTGGTCGTCGGCTGGTGTAAGCGCAAACCGTTAGGGAAGATCACCAGCGGCAAGTCTCTTTTTTCTTTCTCCTCTAGGAGCTCTATGACGTTTCTGACGTCCGCATCTGTTGGTGCGGTCTCTATGTCGAGCCATTGATATGGAACATGATTGCGGGCGAGAAAGTCCTTTATGTTGTGCGATACAGGAGACCAGCGATTCCCTAAGACACGGATTCCCTCAAACTGAGGCGGAAATGCTTCCTGCCAATCCTCGAGCAGCTCGTCCAGTACCGGATAAAGATTTTCTTCAGGCGGGTCCCACGGCTTTAAGAGATAGTGATTCACTCCCGCATCGTTGATTGCAGCGATTGCCGCGTCGGTGTCCGCGTACGC
Organism: Blastocatellia bacterium; assembly: GCA_035576605.1. Taxonomy (GTDB): domain Bacteria; phylum Acidobacteriota; class Blastocatellia; order UBA7656; family UBA7656; genus Onstottus_A. The sequence continues at coordinate 5,370 of DATLWF010000241.1, forward strand.
TGTCAACAGCACTCGCTTGGCATCGGGATAAAAGGTGATAGCTTGCTGCAAAAACTCGACACCGGATACGCCTGGCATTCTTTGATCAACAAGGAAGAGTGCGACAATACCGGTCCTAACCTTCAATTCCCGAACAATCTCCAACGCCGCCGGCCCTGATTCAGCCCGCAGCACGCGATAGTCGCGTGCATACTGGCGTCGCAGATCGCGCTCGATTGCCCGCAAGACCTCTCGATCATCATCGACCGTGAGCAATACCGGTTTTGCCATAATTGATCTCTCTTATTTCTTCTCCTCTATCTCAGCTGGTTACCGTCGCCCCATTATAAATTATCTCAACGCGGCAATCTTTACTCCACTGAAATGCGTTGTCGAGAGTGAGTACTGCAATGCTCGATAAATTGAATCCTATGATGATTCCCGTTCGCGTGTGATTCCAGCACTGGCTGCGACAACTTGCGGAGGGTTATATTGAATGAGAAAGATAGATGCAGCGCAGGTCTCTTGGTAAAGGGGGATACAAGCTATGAGAAAGTTCACAACCATCTTACCGCTAATGCTTTTTTTATTCTGTACAGGAGCCTCAGGTCCTCAGGACGGATTCAGCGGGATCCGATGCGGTGCTGACGTCCCCAAGGCGCTCATTGGTCGCTTCATGCGCAATGAAAGGGTTGTCGTAATCGAGAATAGACACAAGGATCTGGGGCTTAAAGATTTAGGAGGAACGGACATCTCGGACAGGCCCCCTTTATTCGCCGCATCGTGGAAGATTTGCGGAGATGAATATATGTTACTCGAGGATGCCCATTCAGTCGTCCGCGACGTTCTGAAGGTTCCCGAACATTCGAAGAGGTCGCCAGAATTCATTGGGGAATGCCAAAACAACGGTGCCAGGAGTCCGGGGACAATCGTTGCCATTCTGAATAATGAACAGGCAAAGGATACCCTGTCAGCAACCGCTGCATGGAAGATTGATGAAAAGAGAGCAAAATTTATCAAGA
>DATLWF010000242.1:0-2693 GCA_035576605.1 Blastocatellia bacterium
GATCGAACATGGGATCGAGCCGGAGCAGCGCGGCTGTGAGGGGCGCAGTGGTGAATGCGCCAAAGTACGGGATGGAAAGTAGTTTCTGTAAAGCGTCGATGGCGCGGTCTGTTTCGCCGGTTTGCGCTGCCACCCGGGCCAGGATCTCGAGTGCAAACGGACCATTGACGACGTCTTTCTCGGCCGGCCGGGCGGCCATCGCCTGCTCGGCAAGAGCCAGTGTGGCAGGTTTGTCGCCGAGGCCCATGTTGGTCAGCGCGAGAACACTGATGAGTTCCGCATTTTGCGGCTGTTCTTTAAGCAACGGCTCCAGTTCGGCGCGGGTCTGTTGCCAAGTTTGCTGAGCGGCGGCATCGTCGCCGGCGACTCGTTGCGCCCAGCCTAACCAAAAGCGCAGTTCACCATTGAAGAAACCGAACGCTGGATCGGGCTGGGCCAGTATCTCCTTTAGCCGAGCGACGATCGGCGCAGAGTCACGTTCTAGAACGGCCTGGTAAGTTTTTATTTCCCACGCGCCGAAGTCGTGGGCGTTCGGATGCAGCGGAGCCAGAAGAGAAGCAGCTCGGGGCAAATCGCCCTCGGCTTGCGCGATGCTGGCCTTGATCACAGAGGTGTCAATATCGTCCGGTGTAAGATCGAGAACCTGATCAAGTTTTCCCAGGGCTTCGGGGAAGCGACGTACGACGATCAAGGAAAGCGCGTGCTGAGTAAGCAGGTTAACATTGCGTGGGTCGAGGCGCTCGGCTTCGTTAAAGTAGGCGTCGCTACGCTCCCAGTGGCCTCGGGTTCGCTCGACATCGGCGAGGGATTGAAGAATCCGACTGTTGTTAGGCAGCAGCGTATGTGCCTGCTCTAGGTAACGCACGGCGGTGTCGTGATCCTTGAGGCAGGCGTAGTGATAATAGCCCTTGGCCAGCACGGCTTCGCCGAGAGTGGGCTGAAGGGTGAGCGCGGTTTCAGCTGCCTGGCGCGCTTCTTCCAGAAGGGTGAGCGTCGGCTGAAGATTCAGTGTGTGGTAGCCGACGCCATCGGTGTATGCCAGCAGCGCCCAGGCGAGCGCAAACTTCGGGTCTAACTGCACTGCTTCTCTGAGATACTTCTGTGCGCTAAGGGAGTTGCTGGGTGTGCGTTGCGTTCTCAGACTATAAGCAAGCCCACGCAGATAAGCGTCGTAGGCTTTGGGATTCTCTGTGGGTTTGACGGCTAACGCCTGCTGCTCGCGCCCACTCAGCTTCGCCTGTAATGACTCGGCTATTCGTTTCGCGATCTCGCTTTCGACGCCCAGGATATCAGTAAACTTTCGGTCGTAGGTGTCTGCCCAGAGATGGGAATCAGTTTGCGCGTGGATCAATTGAACATTCACCCGCACTTCGTCGGCAGTTTTTTGCACGCTGCCTTCAAGGATGTTCGCAACGTGAAGCTGCTTGGCGATCTCGCGAAGATTCCCCGGTTTGCTCTGATATTGCTGCGTGGAAGTGCGCGAAATAACTTTTAAGTCTGCGATGCTAGACAACCGGGTCAGGATCTCCTCTTGAATGCCATTGGCAAAATAGGCGTTCTCTGGATCGCCGCTCAGATTTTGAAATGGTAATACTGCAATACTTTTTTCCGGTACGACTTCGTTCGTGGTGCTGGACGCCAACTTGCGTTGAAGAATGTAAGCAGCTGCCAGGACGCTGGTGATGATCACAGCCGCCGCCAACGCACTATATGCAAATCGGCGGCGCTGTTTTTGCTTAACGGAATCGGCGGCGGTAATGCAGGTGTTCAGTTGCTCCTTTAACACGGCAGGTGATTGCGGCCGCTTTGCTGGATCGGCTTCAAGCATCCGCTTGATAAGCTCGACAACCGTACGGGGAATGCCTTTCAGTTGCTCGAGGGGCAAGGCGGCACCGAGTTGCTCCTGCCGAATTTGCTCACGCGTACCATAGAACGGCAGTCTGCCCGAGAGCATATACCAAAGCGTTACGCCTAACGAGTAAATGTCCGACCGCGCATCGGTTGCTTTGCCTGCGAACTGTTCGGGGCTCGCGAAGTGCGGTGTGCCAATGAATCCGTTGCGAACTGGATTGCTGCTTGCGCCTGCGGATTGAACAGTGGTGTCTCTGACCAGACCGAAGTCGATTAACTTGGCCACGATCGCCCCATCGGCTTCAGTGCAAAGCATGATGTTAGATGGTTTGACATCACGATGAACAAATTGCCGGATGCCTGTGGCAATCAAAGCGCGCGTAATTTGTAATGCGACGTCGAGCGCGACGAGGCAGTCGATCGGTCCTTTGCGGTGAATCCACTCTTCGACGGTCTGGCCTTCAACCAGTTCCATGGCGTAAAAGTATTCGTCACGCTTGCTTCCAAGGTGAAAAACCGATGCGATGTTGCGGTGGCGCAGCTGTGCGGCGGCGCGCGCCTCGGATAGAAAACGCGCGCGACTGGATTCGTCCGCGAGATATCGCGGATGGATTACCTTAAGCGCGACTTCGCAACGCAGGTTGGTGTCGAACGCCTTGTAAGTGATTCCCATGGCGCCGCGGCCGAGTTCGACTGGCTCGCCGTCACTGCCGTTGACGAGCTCATATTGGTCGAAACGCTTTGGTCTGCTTGCCTGATCGAGATCTTCATGGCCCAGCGCGGTATGCAGCAGGCAGGTCAGACAAAACTCTTCGGTGCCCTCAGATGAGCTAAGCGACGAG
>DATLWF010000243.1:0-9696 GCA_035576605.1 Blastocatellia bacterium
CGCTTCAATCCGAAGCGCCGAAGCACGCGGTCTTCGGGCGCGTACGTCATGCGACAGCCTGAACACACCTTTCGCACAAGGCGCTGCGCCAGCACCGCTCCAATCGTGGACGCGATCAGCGAGGTCTCGATTTCCATGTTGATCAACCGGACCAGCGCACCGACAGAGTCCTCGGTGTGAAATGTCGCGAAAACCTTGTGTCCGGTAAGGGCGGACTGCACGGCGATGTCCGCCGAGAATCTGTCGCGAATCTCGCCGATAACGATGATGTCCGGGTCCTGTCGCACTATCGACTTGAGGGTTTCGTTGAAGCCCAATCCGATCTTCTCGTTTATCGAGCACTGCGAGATCCCGTCGATGACGTACTCGACCGGATCCTCGCAGGTGATGATCTTGACGGATGGATCATTACAATAGTCGATCGAGCTATAAAGCGTAGTCGTCTTGCCCGAGCCCGTAGGACCGGTGATCAATGTGATGCCCGAGGGCGCCGCAAGCACGTCTTCGCTGTAAAGCCGAAGAATGTTTGGCGCGAAACCGAGCTCCTGGAGGCCGATCAGCGATGCCTTGTTCAGGATCCTGAGCACGACGTTTTCGCCGAAGACCGTCGCGTAAAATGACGCGCGAATGTCGATCTCCTGCTTATCGGTCTTGACGAAGATTCGGCCGTCTTGATGCTTACGGCGTTCGGCTACGTCGGCATCCGCGAGGATTTTTATGCGCGAGATGATTCGCGGGGTATAGTCGCGCGGGAAGTCCAGCTTGTGAACGAGCACCCCATCTATGCGGTATCGAATGCGCAGCTTGTTGGCCATCGGCTCAATGTGAACGTCGGATGCGCCTTCTTCGATCGCCGACCGTATCAACTGATCGACCATTTGAACGACGCGGTCTTCGCCCGTTTGAGCCTGCGGTTCAAGATTGTGGTATTTGACTTTTTGATAGTCGCCGATTCCGGCGTCTTTGCTTTGAAGCAGAGCGTCGACCAGGTCAAGTTTTTGACTTATGGTTGCGCTTGTAGCCAACCCCAGCCTTACGTGGCATGTGAACAGCCGTTCGATCTCTTCGATAAAGGCCGTCATCGTCGGATCGGCGACAAGGAGGTGCAGCTCGCCTGCTTCAAGCGCGATCGGAAGAGCCACCTGGCGGCGGAGGTATTTGAGCGAAACCTTTCGCACGAGGTCGAAGTCGATCTCGGTGATGTCCGGATCAACGAGCGGAAGATGAAACTTCTCGGCCAACGCCTCCACAACATGGCGTTCTTCGATGAGCCCCATCTCCACGAGCGTTTCGCCGATGCGCTTCGCTTTTGGCGTGGACTTTCGCTGAATTTCGCGGGCGGACCTCACGTCGTCGTCGGTGACCAGGTGCCGGCTTATGAGAATGTCGCTGATGCTGAGCCGGTTTCGATGGCGCCGCACGAACTCATCGAGACGCTGCCTGCTTATCAAGTTCATATCGAGGAGCACGTCACCGATCGTCGTCTGGCCGCCGAGTTGGTCTGCGATCTTGCGCGCCTTTGATAGCTGGTCTTCTGTGAGAAACCCCTCGTTGATGAGAGCGCTTTGGGTTACGTCGTCGAACGTGAACTGGAGCATCCTGCCTCCGAAAGCCTTATTAGTCTGGCGACGCCCAGCCACACTGGCTGCGCCGGTTCGTATCAATAATGACTAACCTATAATCGGGAGCGGAGGCGGGGCAGTCTGAATTCGAGAGGTCGTGGAACATGAAATCTCGAATCCTTCATTGAAGTGACAGCTCTGAGATGATAAATCATGGGTACGCGGAAATCACTAGTAATCTTCGGGAGGCGCTCGACAAACTTCAGTTTGTCGCTGCTATTTGTGACCGCCCAGGTTCGCGACAAACGAAACCTGCGAAGTCACAAGTGAGGTTTGTCGAACTTCCGGGAGGGGTTTGATTGAAATCGCTTATTATTGGCATTACTCTGTCCCTGACTTGCTTTGGACTGGCAATGCAAAGGAACGAGCGACCTCGCGCGCGAGACATCGGCCTTACAATTGGCGTGATTCCCATCGGACCGCTTAACGCGATAACTGATGTCGCCGGAGTTCAGGTCGGCCACACCACGATCATTCGAGGAGACAATATCCGCACAGGCGTAACCGCGATCGTGCCGCACTCGGGGAACGTGTTTCGAGAGAAGGTTCCTGGCGCCGTATTCGTCGGTAACGCGTTCGGCAAACTCGCGGGCTCAACTCAAGTGAACGAACTCGGTGAGATTGAAACGCCGATCGTGCTGACGTCGACGCTAAGCGTACCTCGCGCGGCGGACGCGGTGTTGGACTACGTGCTTGCGCTGCCAGGCAACGAGGACGTGCAGTCAGCTAACCCACTCGTCGGGGAGACGAACGACGGTTACTTGAATGACATTCGCGGCCGACACGTAACTCGCGATGACGTCTTGAACGCTATCAAGAACGCGAAGGGCGGCGCTGTTGAAGAGGGCGCAGTCGGCGCGGGCACGGGCACGGTGGCGTTTGGGTTCAAGGGAGGGATCGGCACTGCGTCGCGAAGACTGCCGGCCTCATTGGGCGGCTACACGGTAGGTGTGCTGGTCCAGACGAACTTCGGCGGTGTGCTAACAATTGCGGGAGCGCCGGTTGGACAGGAGTTGGGACGCTACTATTTGAAGCAGGAGCTCGAGCGCGGACAAGAGACCAGGTCGCCAACAGGGCGCAAAGGTCCAAGCGTGCCTGGATATGACACTGCGGATGGCTCGGTCATAATCGTAATCGCGACTGACGCGCCGGTGGACGCTCGAAACCTGAGAAGAATGGCTGCGAGGTCGATGATGGGGCTGGCTCGAACCGGATCGGCCGCAAGCAACGGAAGCGGCGATTATGCGATCGCGTTTTCGACCGCGACTGAACTGAGAGTTCGCGCGCGGGCCGCATCCGAAAACCCTTACACCCCGCGCGAGGCAAAGCTGGTTTCGAATGATGGGATGTCGCCCTTGTTCCTTGCAGTGATCGAAGCGACCGAAGAAGCCGTGTACAATTCCATCTTTCGAGCTGGGACGATGACCGGGCGCGGACACACTGTCGAAGCTCTGCCGATTGATCGGACGATAGAGATACTTCGCAAACACGGCGCGATTGGCAAGTAAGTCGGAGGAGGTATCAGATTATGAGTACATCAGCTTCTCAACCGCAGACGGGCGTCGAGGTCGGTCAGCTTGCGCCTGACTTCGAAGTGAAGGACAGCAACAACAATACCTGGCGCTTATCAGATCATCGCGGCAAAGTCGTTGCGCTGGTGTTTTATCCGAAGGACGAGACGCCGGTCTGCACGAAACAGATGTGCAGCATTCGCGACCGCTGGGCTGACTACCAAACAACCGGGGCCGAAGTCGTAGGCGTGTCAGTCGGCTCGGTAGAATCGCACAAGAAGTTTGTCGAGCACCACGGCTTGCCTCAGTTACTCCTCGCCGATGAGCGTGGAGAAGTGGCCGGACTGTTAAAAGTGAAGTCATTATTGGGCGGTTCCCAACGTGCGGTGATCGTGATCGATCCGAGGGGTGTGATTCGCTACCGCAGATCGGTAATACCTATCTTCCGCCCCGGCGACGACGAGGTGATCGAGGCGATCCGCAACGCAGCATAGGACCTGGGAGCGCAGGCATCCTGCCTGCCAGCTTGGCGGGGAAACGAATTTGTGCTAGCGGAAGATGCAGGCAGGATGCCTGCGCTCCCAGGGCGCTCTCAGGGCGCTCCCAGGGCGCTCTCAGGGCGTCAACCGTTCACCACATCAAACAGTGATCGCCAGGAGGCGTGCAGGAGCTGGTCGATCCTGGCCCAGTCAGCTTCGCTCACCCCGCCCGTATCCGCCTTATTGTCTCGAAGGGTCATGGCTTCCGCTCGGAGGCGCGCGTGCTCGGTGAATCGCTCGGCCGGCATCTGATAGAGCTCGGATGATAGTGCGGCCAACGCGCCCGCTAAGTCACCGGACTGATGCTTCTCCCGCTCGCGATGAACGATCCACCACTCGAGCTCGAGATGTGCCGCGCGATCGACGTCAAACGGAATGTCGCTAACTCTACGAACGGAGGCATAGAAGCTAACCAGGTATGGAAGAGCCTTCTCGTAATCTTGCCGATTGTGCCCGCCCTTGAACACAAAAGCGGCTCTGGCAGCCTGATACGCGACTGTGTTCGATCGGATAAAAGGCAGGTTGTACTGACTGCGGAGCAGCTCGGTCATTTGATTGTAGAGCTGAAGTTGCTGCTTGTCGTAATACGATCGCCACATCGCGGTTTCGAGCCGCGCGACTTCGTTGGGATCGAAACCGCGCATTCGAGAAGAGCGCGGCCCGAAGAGATCGAGCGCGGTGTACGCCAACAGAACGGCGATAATCAGCAGCAGAATACTGACGATTACTCTTCGTCGCTTCCGAACCGGCGCGGCGTCGGATCGGGCCGCCGATGAGTCGCTTGTTGCGTCTTCTTCCACTCGTGTTGGTGAACTAGCCATGGCTCGCCTCTCGCTTTATACGGGGCTACGAACGCGCTCGGTTTCAAACGCCCATGAGGTTCGCGAGTTCCGCAAGCGTTCTGACCTCGTGAGTTGGAATCGGACCGCCCGTTTCGACGCGGCTGCCCTTGCGATTTATCCACACGACTGGAATGCCAAGCTTTCTAATCGGAACCACGTCGTGGAAGTAACTTTGAGCCGCGTGCAGCAATCGCTTCTCGCCGGCGCGGACTATCGCTGCCTTGAAGTGCGCAAGACCTGGTTTGTAGGACTTGACCTGCTGTGCGGTGACGATCAGATCGAAGTCCGCGGTGAAGTGTTTTCGCGTGGCGGTCAGGAGATCATCATCAATGTTGGAGAGAATACCAAGCTGAAATCGGCGCGTTAGTCTCTCAAGCGCGGGATTTGTGTCGGGGAACGGTTGCCACTTTGGAAGGCTCGCGGCAAGGAAGCCCGCGCGTTCCGCCGGCAGGTTCCAGCCGAGCTTCGGCGCGACTCGGCGGGCTGTTTCCGCCAGCACCTCGCGGTAAGAGCGGTAGGGTGCAGATTCTACGACGGGCTCCTCAGCGGCGTACGCCTCGATGATTTGATCATCTCGAAGCTCAACATGATCCTTCGCGGCCTCCGATTGAAACGCGCTTATGATGCCCGCTTCCCAGTCGATCAACGTGCCGTAACAGTCGAATGTGATTAAGTCGTATGGCTCCGCCATTGCGTAAACGCGCTGTCCAGGCAAAGGGCTCGCTATCCGAGTTCGTCTTCGGAATAGATCGTCGATGTAAGCGCAGACGGGTACTCAAGCAATTCAGATGCGTCGAAGAATCGAGCGACCTCTTTCCCCGCGGTCTCGATCGAGTCGGATGCATGAACGAGGTTAGCTTGAATGCTCATCGCCCAGTCTCCGCGGATTGTCCCCGGCGCGGCTTCACGCGATTTGGTTATTCCGCAAAGACTGCGAACGGTCTCAACACAGTCCAATCCCTCCAGGCATATCGCGATGGCCGGGGTCAACTGCATAAACCGTCTGATCCCGGCAAAAAAAGGCTTGTCCGCAAGATGACTGTAGTGGTCATTCAAGAGCGCGTCGCTGAGCTTCAGGAATTTTATGCCGACGAGCTTCAACCCTTTCTCTTCAAAGCGCGTGATGATCTTGCCTATAAGTCCCCGTTGAATCGCGTCGGGCTTGATTAAGATCAAAGTCCTCTCCATATTGTCTCCTTACCGTCGAATTCAAGAACTGAGAATCATAGCGGAGAGATTATCCAGCCGACAAGCAACAGCCACCTTGAGGATGAGATGGAATTTGGGTCGACGTCCGACTCGAGAACAACACCGTCAAATGGCAAGAGTTCTTGACAGTCCAGGATTTGATTAATACCCAACTTCAGTTGGGTGTGATGAGTTTGGACATTTGGCTCAGCGACACGACGCAGGATCACAGGTCGGGAAGGGTGGCTTGCCCCCGCTCCTGTTCTGTGAGTCAATGCGTACTCTTGCGAAGCAGTGCGGGGGCAAGCCACCCTTCCCGACCTGTGATCCTGCGTCGTGTCGCTCATGCAATCTCAAAGTTCTGGTCCGACTGCATCGTGGGCATCATCCAACTTCGTTGGGTGTTTGCGACCCGTCACGCTATCAGAACCGTTTCAACCGTTTTACGGTGAGGCGCAACGAAAGCGTTAAACGGTTCGAGAGAGACCTGGCCGCAGTCACCTCAGAAGTGAGGCGTAAACCGCGTAGCGGTGTCCTATCGATAGTTTGCGTGGTTCGGGCTCTCCTGGGCCGCGTAGCGGTTACCTATTGACCTCGTAAATCGATTCTGCGGAAACATAGGTAACCGCTACGCGGCCCACGTGCATCGCCAATCCCGCAAGCTATCGATAGGACACCGCTACGCGGTTATCCTCTGTTGCGTTGTTGAAGGTTGCCAATTGGAATGTCCAAACTCCAGGTACCTCACTGAAGTGAGGGGTTAATCGGAACACCAGGCAAAGAACCAATGCTTTGTTTACCCCCACGAGATCGCGAGCAACAACCCACGACGTTCGTCTATAATGACACGATGAGCGAACGAATCACCGAAGCAGAATTCCAGCAACACGCCGAGCAAGCGATAGCCGAGTTAGAGCGTGCATTCGGTAACCTTGCCGAAGAGCGTGACATCGACGTGCAAGTCGAAGGCGGCGTTCTGAGCGTCAACTTCGAAGAGGGCGAGCCGGGCAAGTTCATAGTGAGCCCGAACTCGTCCGTGCGACAGGTGTGGGTTTCGGCGCGTGTGTCGAGCCTCAAGTTCGATTGGTCAGAGCAAACACACGAGTTCGTGTTTGCGGCGAACGGCGAGACTTTGAAGCAGGCGATGAGCAGGCTAACTCAGGAGCAACTCGGCGACAGTAGTCTCGCGCTGTGATACAGACTACGCGATCAAAATAACCAACGTGACGCTGAAGAATATCGATCCTCCTTTTGGACTGGATCCGGCAGAAGTCGACCAGATTCTCACAGACGCCGCTGGCGAGCAAGATCTTGGCAAGCGCATAGACCGTGTCTCGGAGCTTTTGCTCACCCGTCGGTACATAGAAGGCTCGCTTGGCGGTGGGGCCGACTTGGCAGAAGAACTCCGCGTTTCTCTGAGTGCGTTTGACTGCGTTACCTTCATGGAATCCGTGCTGGCCCTGGCCCTTGCCCGGACGATCGATGAGTTTATCGACACGATTCGCCGAATTCGGTACAAAGATGGCGAGATTGATTGGCGTCATCGCAATCACTACATGGTCGACTGGGCTTCTAACAATGAGCAGAGCGGATTCATCAAGAACATAACGTCCGGTCCATTCACCGCGGAAAAGACGTGCACGCTCAGTTTGATCGCGGGGCTGCAGGCGAAAACGGCGACGTTCCTCTACTTTCCAACGCAAAGTAGCACGAAGGCTGCCGGGCTGATCGAGTCAGGCGATCTGATATTCTTTGTTTCGGTGAAGAATACGCTGGATGTCTTTCATACCGCACTGTTGATCGAGCGCGAGGGGCGCTGGTTGCTGCGACATGCGACGCGAACTGCCGGCGCCGCAATTGAACAAGACCTTATCGAGTTTACGAGCCGGAACGAAATGGCCGGATTCATTCTGTTGAGACCCTTATGCCGACACTGACCGCAGTCCTGGTGTACGAAGAAGGACGCCAGTCGTGTGCTCTGGCGGAGTCACTTGCCGCGAGCTCCGTCGTGGCGCGACTGGTGCTGATCGGCCGCGACGCCGCCGAACCGACCGACCTCTCAACGCTTGCCAGGAGTAAGGCTCGCGTGGTTCAAAGTGATTTCTTCAGCGGAGGTGCCGTCAATCAACTGCTCGATGGGGCCACGACTGATTATTTGTTGTTGTGCCTGCCGGGTGACCAGCCGGAACTCGGGCAGCGAGCAATCGAGAGACTGCTTTCGACCGCCGAAGAATCAGGCGCGGGGTTGATCTACTCGGATTTCCGGGATGATCTTGGCGGTCAGCTAACCGAACATCCGTTGATTGATTATCAACTCGGCAGCATTCGCGATAGCTTCGACTTTGGAGCGATGCTTCTTCTTTCGAAGCGCGCTTCGGACGCCGCAGTGACCAGACACGGCGCAATCGACAAGCGGTTGCGGTGGGCAGGTCTCTACGAACTGCGACTGAAGCTCTCGATTGACTCGACCGCGCTGCGAATCCCGGAGCCTCTCTACACCCGCATCCCGGCGGATCGCCGAGCGAGCGGCGAGCGTCAGTTTGATTATGTTGATCCCCGTCAGCGTGACTATCAAATCGAGATGGAGCAAGTCGCAACCGAGCATCTGAAACGGATCGGCGCTTATCTTGCGCCCGAGTTTCGAACTCCCCCGCGAAGCGAGCAAGACTTTCCAGTTCGAGCAAGCATAGTGATCCCGGTTCGTAATCGCGAGCGAACAATCAAAGACGCGGTTAATAGCGCCCTGTCGCAACGAGTATCGTTCGAGTTCAACGTGATTGTCGTTGACAATCATTCGACTGATCGGACGACTGAAATCCTTCACGAGATTGCATTACGAGACTGCCGATTGATTCATCTGAAGCCGACGCGAAGCGACCTCGGGATAGGCGGCTGCTGGAACGAAGCGATTTACTCTTCGCATTGCGGCGAACACGCAGTGCAACTGGACTCTGATGATTTGTACACTGGCGAGAGCACGCTTGGGACGATGGTCGCGATGTTCGACGAAGGTCCATATGCGATGGTCATTGGGTCGTACAGGATCGTCAATTTTGAGCTTCAAGAGATACCGCCTGGCTTGATAGACCATCGCGAGTGGACCCGCGAGAACGGCCGCAACAACGCACTCAGGATCAACGGGCTGGGCGCACCGCGGGCGTTTTATGTTCCGGTGCTTCGGCAGATCGGCTTTCCGAACGCGAGTTACGGCGAAGACTATGCGGTGGCCTTGCGAATCAGCCGCGACTACGAGATTGGCCGAATCTACGAGCCGATCTACTTCGCGCGGCGTTGGGAAGGGAACTCAGACGCGGCGCTTCCGCTGGCGACCGCGAATCGCTACGACGCTTACAAGGACCATCTGCGTACGGTCGAGATACTCGCAAGGCAAAGGATGAACCAGCGATGAACTGGGATGAGAGATTAATCAGCGAGCGAGAGTTGCGCGCCTATGAAGAGGACGAGACCGATCAAAGCCTCGACGCTCGCGTCGCAGCGCTGATCGATCAACAGATCGAGACCTGGCCGCTGCTTCGCGAGGGATGCGAGGCGTTCGCGCAGATCGAATCCAAACGCGTGCGAGTCAGAGAGTCCGAAGTAGTGATTCAACACAACCCCCGGCGCATCCGCAGCACCGCTGCTTCGGTGGACAAGGCATCGGTCGAGAACCGCCGCTGCTTTCTGTGCCCCGAAAACCTCCCGCAAGAAGAGGAGGGAATTGCCTACGGCGATGATCTGGTGATCCTGTGCAATCCGTTTCCGGTGTTGGAACGGCATCTCTCAATCGTTCATCGCGAGCACATCCCACAACAAATCGAAGGCAACGTTGAGTCGCTGCTGGCGCTCGCGCACGATTTGGGGCCGAGGTACTTCGCGTTGTACAACGGGCCGGAGTGCGGCGCCTCCGCGCCTGACCATTTGCACTTTCAAGCCTGCTCGCGCGAACTCCTGCCGATCGAGGAGAACCTCTACGAGGATGAGCCGGTGATGGTCG
>DATLWF010000244.1:0-16646 GCA_035576605.1 Blastocatellia bacterium
GATCAAAGAACAAATGAGTACCGCTGAACTATCGGATATTCGCATAGAAAACGTCGTCGATCCCGTCAAACCGTTTGTTTACTCCTTTCATGTCCAAATTCCTGGCTACGCACAACGCACCGGGAAACGGCTCTTTTTGCAACCCACCTTCTTCGAAAAAGGCATAACGGCAATGTTCTCAGCAAGTACCCGTAAACACGGCATTTACTTTCACTATTCGTGGTCGGAAGATGATGCCGTAACGCTCGATCTGCCAGCGGGATTCGCACTGGAAAATGCGGAGGCTCCACAGTCATTCGGCGCGCGCGATGTAGCAGAATATAAGGTGAAGATCTCCGTCGTAGGAAAGGCCGAAGCGCTCGAGTACAGGCGGACGTTCAGATTCGACGGGTTGCTATTTCCAGTGTCCAGCTACGCCGGGCTGAAGTTGATGTTCGATGCCGTTTACCTGAGCGACAATCATACAATCACTTTAAAGCAAAATGCCGTCAGTCAGTAAAAGAGGCTGAACCCTCGAAGGTTGGGTATGACAACGAAAAACGAAACCCCGTTTCCTGGCTACGGCCGATGCGCTCCCTCTGGGCGAAACCGATTGCAGAGGCTGACCCTCAGTGGTCAGACCTCAGTCCTCATTGCTTTTCTGATTTCCCTTTTGCTGCCCGGTGGGAATACCGCGGGCGACGACGTGCCACAGTGGTTACGCAGCGCCGCTTCCTCGGCCGCTCCTTCATATGCCAGGACCGTTCCCGCAGTGGTGCTGCTCAGCGAACGGAACATCAAGGTCGATGACGACGGCAAAGTCACGACTACCGAGCGCCGCGCGATAAAGCTACTCACCAACGAGGGTCGAGGTGAGGCAATTGCCGTAGTTCCCTATTTGACTGACACTGGCAGCGTACGTGAGATGCGGGCGTGGATCATAAGACCGGCGGGAGCGGTTAAGAAGCTTGGCAAGGATGAGGTTTTGGACATGGCTGCCGCGCCCAATGATGTCTTCAACGAGGTTCGCATAAGGGTGATCTCGGGTCGCGACGACGCCGAAGCCGGAGCTGTCTTCGGGTACGAATGGACAACGGAAGATCGGTCCGTGTTCACGCAGTTCGACTGGCAGTTTCAAGACCGTTTGCCGACCGCGGTCTCGAGGGTAACGATCACACTCCCAGGCGGTTGGCGCGCCGACGGGGTGACCTTGAATCACGCCAGGATTGAACCAACCGCGACGGGCTCGTCCTATTCATGGGAACTCCGTGACCTTCCTCATATCGAGGAGGAACCCGCCAGCCCCAGGGTGACGACACTTGCTCCGCGGTTGGCCGTGAGCTACTTTCCACCGCCTGACAAAAAGGCCGGTCTCGGGAGAGTGTTCAAGGATTGGAGGGACGTCTCGCTTTGGCTGACGGAGCTGAGCGAATCGCAGTCATTAATTAATGATCCACTGGCGGGAAAGGCAAAACAGCTCGTAGCAAATGCGAAGTCGGAACTTGAACGCATTCAAGCGATCGGGCGCTACGTTCAAGGTGTGAACTACGTCGCAATTCAAACGGGTATCGGGCGCGGAGGCGGCTATCGCCCACATTCATCCCTTGAGGTGTTCGCCAAGTCCTACGGCGATTGCAAAGACAAAGCGAACTTGATGCGCGCAATGCTTAAGGCAGTAGGTATTAAATCCTATCTTGTGAGCATCTATTCGGGTGACCGAACCTTTGTTCGCGAGGAGTGGGCGTCGCCGCAGCAATTCAATCACTGTATTATCGCAGTTGTGATAAGCGATGCAACACAAGCAGCAATCATCGTGAATCATCCCACTCTCGGCCGGCTTCTGATTTTCGATCCCACCGATGACAACACTCCTGTTGGCGATCTCCCTGGTCACGAGCAAGGCAGCCTCGGGCTTGTTGTCGCAGGCGATGCCGGCGCGCTGTTGCGGATGCCGACGACGCCGCCCGAATCGAACCTCCTCGAGCGTCACGCGGAAGTGGTCCTCGCGCCGGACGGCTCGATTTCCGCCAAACTGCATGACCGAGCCTCCGGCCAGTCGGCGGTCGCTCAGCGGGGTGAGTTCCGCTCAATGCCCAGATCAGATTATGTCAAACGGATCGAGGGTTGGGTTACCAACGGAGCCAGCGGTGCCAGCGTTTCGAGAGTCGAGCCGTCCGACAACAGCACCGAAGGGCGTTTCTCGCTTGACGTCGATTTCAACGCTCCCGCTTACGGGCAATTGATGCAAAACCGTCTGCTGGTGTTCAAGCCCACGATCGTTTCGCGTCGCGAATATCTATTTCTTACCGATGCCGTGCGCAAGTACCCGGTGGTGCTCGAAGGTCACGCGTACACAGAGACTGTGACGGTCAAGCTGCCCGCCGGCTTCGAGGTGGACGACTTACCGGATGCCGTCAAGCTGGACACGGCGTTTGGGAGCTACTCGACGAGCTACATCGTCAAGGATGGTCAGCTTCTGTTCACGCGCAAGCTGATCGTGCGCGCTTCGACGATTCCGGTAACGGACTACGCCAAAGTGCGAGGCTTCTTTGAGCGAATCCGAGCGGCGGAGCAGTCACCAGTGGTGCTGGTGAAGAAATGAAGATCCGAAGGGCCGCGCACTCCCACGCAACACAATCCGCTTTGATTTTCACCACTCTGTCAGGTTGCTCAGGAGAGATCAGGCACGCTAAAGCTTGAACTCTGAACCGCGGTCTGATTACTGGCTGGGGTCGGCGAAGATTGCCGCTGCTTCTTCGATGCTCGCAGTGACGTGGCACTGAGGGATGCTCTGCAGAAAAACCCGTCCGTAGGCTTTCGTTCTTATTCGCGGATCAAGTATCGACAGCACGCCTCGATCGGTCGTCGATCGAATGAGTCTACCCAATCCTTGCTTCAAAGTGATCGCCGCTTGAGGCACCGAGTACTCATAAAACGAATTGCCGCCTTGATCGTCGATGTACTTTTGCCGGGCGGCTACGACAGGATCGCTGGGAACCGCAAATGGCAGCTTCGAGATGATCACGCACGAAAGCGCGTCGCCCTGGACGTCGACGCCTTGCCAGAACGAGGAGGTCGCAAACAACACTGCGCCGTCGGTCTTGCGGAAGCGCTCGAGCAACCCCGTTTTTGAACCCTGACCCTGAATGAAGGTCGGATAGTCGATCAGGTCGTGTACGCGCTCGTATGTCTCGCGCATCGATGCGACGCTTGTGAACAGAACAAACGCGCGGCCTCGAGTTGCTTCGAGTATCTGAACGATCTCTTCAACTGAGGCGTCCAGAAAGTCGCGGCTCCGAGGATCGGGCATGCGCCGCGGAAGGTAGAGTACCGCCTGTTTCTTAAAGTCAAAATGAGATTCGACTATCAACTTGCGCGCCTGGCCAATACCGAGGCGGCCCCTGATGAAATCGAAGTTGCCTCCAGCGGTCATCGTGGCCGAGGTCAACACCGCTGTCTGAACCTTCGCGAACAGATTCTCCTCCAATATGCCAGACACATCGATCGGCGTAGCGTTTATGAAGACGCCTCGTCCCCGCTTCTCACACCAGTAGACGAAGTCGGGTTGGTCGCCGCTCACGATGAACTCGAGATCGAACTTCAAGCCTTGCGCTCGCCGAACGATGTTGTCGAGCTCGGCCGGCGCGTCCGTCACCACCCCGAGCGTCGTAGTCAAACGATCGATGGCATTGTTCAGTGCAATGTAAGCTTCGCCTGTTGCCGTGGGCGTGAGGTTGCCTTCCTGATCGGCGCGCGCGAAGCGTGAGTTGCTGAGCGGATAACGTCCATCCGGTGACCCAGCCGCACCAGTTCGCCGCCGATAAGTGCTTCTCGGCGAGTGCCACGGGCCACTGCCTTCCGGCCCTTCGATGTTTCCAGCTGGCTCGTCGTCATGCTCGGCTCCGCGGAACGACAGCCAGAACGTATCCGAGCGCTGAGAGAGTCTCGCGAGCGCTTTGATTAGCTCTCCTTGCTGCTCGGGTTCTTTGATCTCGAGTTTGTTAGCATCCTGAATAAGGTCATTCACGCGGTAGTTGGAAGCACTCGTGCCGAAGTAGGAAGCGGCCACGTCTTCAAGCTCGTGTGCTTCATCGAAGATCACGGTGTTGTAGTCCGGAAGCACCGAGCCGTAGTCGCCACCGCGCAGCGCGAGATCCGCGAAGAAGAGATGATGGTTGACGATGACAATGTCGGCTTCCATGGATTCGCGGCGCATACGCGTAATGAAACACGCATCGAAGTCGGGGCACTTCTGGCCAAGACATGTATCGGCTCGCGCGTCGATCTGGGGCCAGAACGAAAGGTCTTCGGGCAAGTCAGTCAACTCTGCACGATCGCCAGTTTCGCTCTCGCCTGCCCACTTGCGAATCTGATCGAAGTAATCGACGTCTTCGAGTCCTTCCAGCATCGGCGTGCCGGCGGCCTTCTTCATCCGATAAAGGCAAACATAATTCGAGCGGCCCTTCATGCAAGTTACTTTGAAGTCACGCGGGATGATTTGCTGAAGAAAGGGAACGTCTTTCTTGTGCAGTTGCTCCTGGAGGTTTTTGGTCGCGGTTGAAACCAGCACGCGCCGCCCGGCGGCGAGCGCGGGTATCAGATAAGCGAGAGTCTTCCCGGTCCCGGTTCCGGCCTCAATCAAGGCGAGGCCGCCGTCCTTGATGATGTTGTTGACAGCCTCGGCCATCTCGACCTGGCCGGGCCGGTATTCGTAGTTGGGATGATGTTGGGCGATCAACCCGCCGGGGCCGAAAACTTCTTCCATTGAACAATCCAGACGGTTCAGAGAACGCGCACGATCGGGGCCGTGACAGTGATCCGTTTGCCGTCGCGTTCAAGGATCAAAGTGCGCTTGGTTCCGATCTTTCCGCGTAACGCGCTGACGACTCGCCCCAGGCTCGAGCCGCTGACATCGAGCTGATCGATCTTGATCAACTTGTCGCCGGCCAACGCTCCATCGACGAGCGCCCCTCCGTTTTGTCTTACGACGCCAGAAACAGTGTAGCTCCCATCTGCCCAGGGCTGAACCGTAAGGCCGATCATCACAAGGTCGGTATCGGGAGAACCGGTTCTTTCGAAATAAGTCGCGTTGTTCGCGTAGTCGATTTCAATCCGAAAAGCTCGCAGCACGTTGCCGCCAATTGCGCCGATAATTGGTTGAGTCATCATCCCGGACATGTATTTTTCAAACGTACCCCTGGGCCGGGAGATGGCGGCGATCGCTTTGAATTGAAAAGGTCCCAGCTCGACCTGGGGCAAGCCGAGCATAAGACCATCGGCTTCCATCTTCCCCAGCCCCATATTTGCCGCGCCCGCGGCGCCGACTGCGTTGGGCCACTCGGGATGAGCTTTGATCCAGGTTTCGATTTGTTCGCGCGAGATCATCGTGAACGACGCGCCGGTGTCGAGCAGGAAGCCTAAAGTCTGTCCCTGGATCTGAATCTCCAGACGTGGGAAGCCGCTCCGTTGTTGAACCGGCGTGGCGATACGGACGCCGCGCGGTATAAGCGCGCCCGGTTTGGCGAGAGTAAATTTGCCGCCGGGGTAGTCGAAGATCACGTGATAACGACGGAGCAAGTGGGCGGGAAAAAGCCCTTCGGCTTCAACGCCTGGTAGTATCGTCTTTTTGCCTAGCTGTATGAACGTGCGCGCCCCGTCTACATTGAGCGCCATCTTCCCGAGACTCGTGCGGGGAGGCATAGTCGGAGCGATTCTCTCGCCCTCTTCGTGGACCTCGTCGCCGAACTTCATACCGATGTCACGAGCCAGCTCTTCGCAGAACAGAAACCCGCCCCCGCCGGTATCGACCCAGAATCGGGCCTTTCTCGGAGAACCGTCCGGCCGGTTGAAATCGAGATCGATGAAGGGCCGGTTGAATTCAACGTGCAGCGGAACGGTCGACGATACCGGTTCGGGTTCGCTTTTCTGTCGGGCCTCAGACGGGCCGCCGGACAAAACGAAGCAAAGCAGCCCGATGGAAAACATGATTGTGCTTCTACTTTGATTGACGTTCATCAACTTTAGTTCAAGTGCGCGAACGGGGCTGTCTTCGTAACTTGGACCGCTGGCGGGCTCTCTTACAGAGCATATAAAGCAATTACGGACACACTCACGCTTGAGATTGCAGCCACTCGTCGAACGCCAGCAGCGCGCTCAACTCGCCATCTCTTCGCATTCGCTCGATCATCTCGGTTAGTAGCGTCGCGCGCAGCATTGGCAAAGCTGCGCTCGTGTCTCCCTCGACGTACTGCTGTCCTTGCCGGTCTTCGGACAGGTGATAAATCGTCATCGCCTGCCCGTCATACCGCCATATTTCAGCAACACCGAGGGCGGCGTAGACTCGAAATCTTGGACGCGAGTCGTGATGCACATCTACTTCCACCACGATATCTGGCGGCGGGTCCGTTTCGAAGTCCAGTTGGATCTTGTTGCCGATCAGCGCAGCCGTCTGAACATAAAAACACCCGTCCGGTTCGTGCCCTGCGCTGCGCTTTGGCTTCCTCATCGTAGCAGAACCGAATGCCAGGATGTCCATCCGTAGCCGCAATCGAATTCCAGCGATCAGACTGTTGATAAAAATTGCGTACTTTTCGTGTTCGGCGGATATGGTCATAACGTGCAGGCTCCCGTTGTCGTAGCTGATTCGCAACCCAGGAGCTTCACCAACTTGTTCGAGCAGTTCCTCGTATTCATCCCAGCTTACGTCGCGGAACGTTACTGACGCGTCTTCCGGGAGCTGGGAGACTATCTCGTAGTAAGTTGTGATCTGCGTACTCATAGTCGTTAAACTACTCTCAGCCAGATGCTCTTTGCCAGCTATGTAGTGTGTGCGCGGCTGCGCACAAGGCGTTTCTCATAGATCGGAAAGCGCTCACAGAGTTCTTTCACCCGAGTGCGAACGCTTGCGTGCACCGACTCATTCTCCGGGTCGCCCAGCACCTCGCTGATCAGGCCGGCAATCAGCTTCATTTCTTCTTCGTTCATACCGCGAGTGGTCAGGGCGGGTGTTCCGATCCTTATGCCCGAAGCTTTCATCGGCGGTTGAGTGTCGAAGGGAATCGCATTCTTGTTCACTGTGATCGCCGCGCGCTCGAGAGCCTTCTCCGCTTGCGCGCCGGTCAAGCCGCGCACGAACACGTCGACGAGCATCAGGTGGTTGTCAGTTCCACCCGATACGATCCTGAAGCCGGCGCCTGAAAGCTCGCGCGCCAACACCTGCGCGTTTGAGATGACCTGTCGTTGATAGTCCTTGAAACCGGCTTCCATAGCCTCTTTGAAGCACACTGCCTTCGCCGCGACGACGTGCATCAGCGGTCCGCCCTGGACAGTTGGGAAGACAGCACGATCCACTTCCTTCTGAAACTGTTCTCGGCACATCACCATTCCGGCGCGCGGACCCCGAAGCGTCTTATGTGTGGTCGTCGTAACGAAGTCCATATGCGGAACGGGACTCGGGTGCAAACCGACGGCTACGAGTCCGGCAATGTGAGCGATGTCCGCCATCGAGTGCGCTCCAACGTCGCGAGCGATCTTGCCGATCCGCTCGAAGTCGATTATGCGCGAGTATGCGGAAGCGCCGCACAGGATCATTTTTGGCCTATGCTCGTGCGCCAGTCGTTCAAGTTCGTCGTAGTCGATCTGCTCAGAGTCGGTCTTCACGCCATACGGCACGATCTTGTAGCTGCGGCCCGAGAAGTTGAGCGGGTGACCGTGCGTCAGATGACCGCCGTGCGCCAGATTCATTCCGAGAACGGTGTCTCCGTAGGTGAGCGCCGCGAGATAAACTGCCATGTTCGCCTGCGACCCCGAATGCGGCTGAACGTTCACGTGTTCGCAGCCGAAGATCTGCTTCGCGCGGTCTCGTGCGATGTTTTCGGCTACGTCGACGAACTCGCACCCGCCGTAGTATCGCTTGCCAGGGTAGCCTTCGGCGTACTTGTTTGTCAGCACCGAACCCATCGCTTCGAGGACGGCTTCCGAGACAAAGTTCTCGGAGGCGATCATCTCGAGGTTGTAGGCCAATCGGCGTTCTTCATCGGCGATGCTTGCAGCGATCTCAGGATCGACTTCGGCAAGCGGTCTGTTCATCGGGCTGGTCATCTGCTGGCACCTTTCAATGAGAAGTCGAGCAGAGCTGCTCGCAGTTGGATAGTAACAAAGGGAGTGGTCAGTGGCCAGTGGTCAGTGGGCAGAGGTCAGAAGGCAGAAGGCATAGGCGAGGGTCAGATCTCAGAAGTCATAGGTCAAAGGTCGTTACAGAGCCATTACACGATTAGCTGACGAATGACAAGCGTTGACCTCTGACTTCTGACTTCCGAGATCTGACCCTCACCTCTGCCTTCTGCTTTCTGCTTTCTGACTACGGACCATTCTCTATTGAAAGTATGTTTGAAAATTGTCCCGAGAGATGACCACGTGGGAAGCAAACTTGGGGGTGTCGGGAGGGAAGTTCGCGTCACGATTGTTAATCTTGAGTTTGAGCGTCGTCCGGTTGCCGTAGTTCAGTGTGACCTGGGTTTGTGCCGGCGGCAGGTCCTGTGACTGGCCTTGCTTCAAGACCAGAGTAGTTGGCTTCGAGTCATCGACCTGGTACTTGATCCAAACATCTCCCGTGGCGGCTTCCAGTTTCACTACAAGCGGCTGACCGGCCGGTGCGTCTGACGCTGGGGAGGGATGGTCCGCGGGCACGCTCGGCGTGTGCGTATCAGGTGGGGGTGCGCTCGGTTGGGGGGCTGGCTGCGAACCTTGCGGGCCAGCAGGTTTCGCAGGCGCGTCTTTCTGCGCGACCGAACCTGGTTGCGCTCCGCTCTCGGCTGCTCCCTGATTTAGCTGCTTTACGAGAGCGATGACGATGATCACGATAAAGACTACAATGCCGGCGCCGATGACGATTGTCGGCCAACTCGTTCGCGAGGGAGACTGGCGGAAAGTGACCGGCTCGAATCTGCGCGAGCGTTCGGCTGCTGGCGCTGGCTTTTGTAGGACAAGTTTTGGAGGGGCGGGCCGCTTTGTTGGTTGCGCGGCTGGTGCCTGCTTGGTGGTGGCTTCGCTGGCGGCATCTTGTTGCTCGGGACTCGGGCCTGCGACCTGCTGAAGGTACAGGCCGATCGCTTCGTCTTCATTCATCCCGACGTGTTTTGCGTAGGCTCGAATGAAGGACCGCGTGAAGATCCCGCCCGGAAGGATCGAAAAATTATCCGTCTCGATGGCTTTCAGAAAACGCGTGCCGATTCGTGTCGCTTCCGATATCTCGGCGAGCGAAACCCCGCGCTGTTCTCGCTTATGTCTGAGTTCTTCGCCCAGTGTCGCCATAATTTTGGCCGAGCGACCTCGCTAGCTCCTGCCCGGGACTTGGAGGGAAATTTGTAGCAGCTCATCATAAAATAAGGACTTAGGGGTGTCAAGCTACAGCGCCGGAAGAGTGAAATCAGTGTCAGAGATCAGAGATCAGAAGTCAGAGGTCAGAAGTCAGACGCCTGAGGATCTGACCGCTACATTGATCTCTGACTTCTCGCCTCTGACTTTCAGACGTCTGACTTCTGACTTCTGGCATCTGACCTCTGACTTCTGATCTCTGACTTCTGATCTCTGACTTCTGATCTCTGACTTCTGACTTCCGACTTCGGACCGGGTGCTTGACGCACTGTGCTCGTTTTGTTAGTTTCAGCTTCTCCGTGAGCACTCTCGCCAAAGCTCGCGCTCAAGCTCATTCAAATCGCATTTCTCGGAGGACTCTTATCTATGAATACCGAAGCGCTCGGGATGATCGAGACCAAAGGATTCGTGGGGGCAGTAGAAGCCGCTGACGCTATGGTCAAAGCTGCCAACGTCGTGCTGGTCGGCCGCGAGTATATCGGAGCGGGCTACGTAACGGTGCTGGTGCGCGGTGATGTCGGCGCAGTCAAGGCCGCAACCGACGCAGGAGCGGCGGCGGCACGTCGCGTCGGCGAGCTGGTAAGCGTTCACGTGATTCCTCGTCCGCACAAGGAGCTCGAGCAGGTCCTTGAATCGAGCGGCATAGTGACCGCCGGTACGCAGCTAGCCGGAGGAGCTCGCAGTCAATTGACGTCTGGCACGCAAGAGGACGGCAAGCGGTCACTGTCTTCTTCTACACCTTCAAAAGAGCGAGTCAAGTAAAGAAGTCCGTAGCCCGTGGTCCGTGGTCCGTCGCAATCCTGCCGACCGTGCACCGCGCGCTACGGACTACGGACTCTCTGATTGAGCAGTTGGCATGAGCAGCGATAAGGACCAGCAATCCATCGAGCAGGCCCGACAGCTTGTCGAACGAGCGCACGAGGCACAAAAGTCGCTCGCCACTTTCCCTCAGGAGAAAGTTGACGAGATAGTCGGCGCGATGGCGCGCACCGCTCTGGAAGACGCCTATCGCCTCGGTGAGATGGCCCACCTTGAAACCGGATACGGGTCAGCGGCAGACAAAGCCTCCAAGAATCGATTCTCAGCCGAACAGGTCTATAACTTCATCAAATCAATGCGCACGGTCGGCGTCGTCCGCCAGACCGACAGCATCATCGAGGTCGCGTCGCCGCGAGGCGTAGTGGCGGCGATCATACCTTCGACAAATCCGACCTCAACCGCGATCTTCAAGATCCTCATTGCAGTGAAGGCTCGCGATGCGGTTGTTCTCAGCCCGCATCCGTCAGCGACAAACTGCATCAACGAGACTGCACGGGTGATGCGCGAAGCGGGAGAAGCCGCCGGCTTGCCCTCTGGCGCAATAGGATGTATGACGGTTGCAACAATCGAAGGCACCCAGGAGTTGATGAAGCACAAGCGCACGGCGGTGATACTCGCGACCGGCGGCATAGGCCTCGTGCGCGCGGCCTACTCTTCAGGCAAGCCTGCCTTCGGCGTCGGGCCCGGCAATGTGCCCGCAATGATCGAGCGCTCCGCCAATGTCGCCAAGGCCGTGCGCGACATTCTCACCGGAAAGTGCTTTGACAACGGGACGATCTGCTCGTCAGAGCAAGCAGTCGTCGTAGAGCGACCGATCGATTTGCAGGTGCGAGAACGATTCGCGGCAGAGGGCGCGCACTTCCTCAACAAGGAACAGCAGGACGCCCTGACGCGGGTCGTTGCGACCGCCACCAATACCCTCAATCCGAAGATTGTCGGTAAGAGCGCAAGAGTCATAGCCGAAATGGCAGGCTTTACGATACCCGAAGGAAGCCGCGCGATGATCTGCGAGCTTTTTGGCGTCGGCCGCGATCATCCATTGTCGATGGAAAAGCTCTCGCCGATTCTTGCCTATTATGTGGTAGATAATCTCGATGAAGGCTGTGAGCGATGCGCTCAGATACTCAGGTACGGAGGGATGGGACATACCGCTTCGATTCACACTGAGAGCCGGGACGCCGCCCGCGAATACGGCATCCGCATGCCCGCATCGAGGGTTGTGGTCAACAGCCCGTCGACGCACGGGGCGATCGGATTCACAACCGATCTCGAGCCGTCGATGACTCTTGGGTGTGGGTCCTGGGGGGGGAATGTTACCTCAGATAACATCTCGCCGCGTCACCTGGTAGACGTAAAACGCATTGCATTCGAGACAAAGCCGATCAATCAGCCGGCTGCGGCATCGCGCCCCGCTGCGCGGCCCGCTGCAACAGTTGATCGTGCTGAGATTGCGGCATTGGTCGATCGGTTCCTGGCCGAGCGCCATGTTCATCAACCGGCTCAACAAGCGTCGCCCCTCGCTCCGCCTTCTGCCGCCGGGCCGTTCGAGAGGCCTGGGCAGCCGGCACCGCAGTCGGCGCCAGCGGCCTCAACGAATGGAGCGAGCAACGGGCGCGTTTACGACTTCGTGTGTGAAGAAGACGTCAAACGGGCGATTGCCTCGCGCGAGAAGATCTATGTCAATAGCAAGACGATAATCACTCCGGCGGCACGCGAGCTTGGTGAAGAGCGCGACGTGTTCGCTCGACCCTAGGAAGGCTCCTCTCTCCCGACGCTTATTCCGGATATATGACTCGAATGCAAGCCTTCCCACTTAAAAAGAGTCGGTCGTTCGAAAAGAATCTTCAGACTGCGAAGGGATCCTCCTTGCCCGGATCGATCGGGGCGCGACGATGGACCCCGTGACCTCTCCCCTGATCCACAAGGATTCAGGTCGTCAGGCCCGCGTCGATCCGGGCGAGGAGAATCCCTTCCATCAATTTGAGCGATGACGCGCGCGGCGACGACGAAAGGCTGGCTCCGACGTCTAGCCCGCGGTAGCACAAACTCCAGTAATACTGACAGGCAGTGATCGAAAAAGCGTGGAATTAGTAGTGAAAGAGAGGTGGGGCTCGACCCGTCGGTGGGCCGAGCGCAGGTGACGACGTGGCAAGACGATCCGGATAGTCATTCGGAAGCTCGCTTGCGCGTTGATCCAGGCATTTCTGACTGAGTACTTGATCCAGCGGTCGATTAGTCTCGAAGTTGATTGCGGTCTCTTGGTTGGATCCGTTGGGCAGGGCGACTTCCGGATTTCCGAACGCAAACCCGCCACAGTACTCGCGCGCATCAACTCGTTCGAACTGACCGGTTCCAGTACCAAGCCATACTACAACATCGTTCGCGTTGAGAGGATCGGTCCAGATCAGATCGGTTGCGCCGTCGTTGTCCAGGTCTTGAGCGAAAAGCGATCCGCAATTTGCGCGATTGGCATTGAAGTGAAGAAACGATCGCTTGCCGGTGCCGCTAAGCAGGATCCCGACGCTCCTGTGCAGGCTTGAGCCGTCAAGCCTTGCTTCATCGATTAGGCCATCGGCGTCAAAATCGGAGAGCGCAATGGATTGGGCAAAATGCGACGCAGCAGAGCTGTTTGGCGTTTCAGTGTGTATACCTGGTGGAAGTCTGTTGGCCCCAAGAACTACGAGGGCTAGCAGCAAGAAGGCCGCCTTCGATGTAGGCCAGCGGACGTTCATTTCGCGAAGACTATAGCAGAAGCACATAAGCGCTTTCAATCTCTTGGCCGCTGCCCGGATGCGGTAACGTAATCGTCCGACCAGGGCTCACTCAGATCCCATAATGGCCGATGTCGCTCGCCTGTAAATCCTCGTCTCTCAAGCAAGGAGAGCTTGCTCATTAACATCCAACTCCCGCGCTTCAAAGTGTTCGGGCGTTCGTCCGTTGTTAGAGTCTTTATCGTGGCTTGCTCGATTGAATATTAGATAGAGAGTTGGCAGGACTATGAGCGTCAGGGCAGTTGCTGATATGAGCCCTCCGATAATCACGATTGCCAACGGCTTTTGTGTCTCGGATCCTATGCCGGACGAAAGCGCGGCCGGCAGGAGCCCGAGGGATGCGAGCAGAGCCGTCATCAACACAGTCCGTAGCCGGATTAACGCGCCTTCACGTACTGCAGCGAGTGCCGAGAGTCCGCGATCCCGAAGTTGATTGAAGTAGGTAACCATCACCACTCCGTTCAATACCGCTTGCCCGAATAACGCAATAAACCCGACGGCCGCGGACACGCTGAGCGGTACCGCGGTGACCAGGAGCGCGATCACGCCGCCGATCACTGCGAATGGGACGTTGAGAAGTATCAGCATGGCATACTTGACCGACTTGAATGCGTTGAACAAGAGCAGAAAGATCAGGAAGACGCTCACAGGCACGATGACTTTCAGACGCGCCATTGCCCGCTGCTGATTCTCGAATTCGCCGCCCCACGTTATGAAATAGCCGGGGGGCAGCTTGACCGTATCTCGAACAACCTTTTGAGCATCACTTACTACGCCGCCCATGTCTCGGCCGTGTATGAAGACGCCAATCGCCGCGAGCCTGCTTCCCATTTCCCGCGCGATGTTTGCCTGACCGTCTCGCACGCTTATCGTCGAGAGTTCCTGAAGCGGGACCCGAGCGCCGGAGGGCGTATCCACCAGCACCTTGCCGATAGCAGGAGTGTCTGCCCGGTCTTCCTCCTTGAGCCTCACCGTGACGGCAAACTTCTTCTCGCCCTCCCATATTTCTGTTGCCGTCTTGCCGCCGATCGCCGTCTCGATGACGTCTTGAATGTCGGCGATATTCAACCCATATCGCGCAGCTCGTTCCCGATTTATCTCGATCTGGAGTTGCGGTATCCTGCCCGCTCGATCGATGAAGGCTCGCGACACTCCCCGTATCCCGGAGATCGCTGCGACTATTTGGCCGGCTTTCTCGTGCAATATATCTCCATCCGGGCCAAACACTTTCACAACGATCTGGCCGTCTATCTGCGATATGCTTTCGAGGATGTTATCCCGAATAGGCTGACTGAAAGAAGGGTCGATACCGGGAATCGTGAGTACTCGTTTCTCCATTTCCTCGAGAAGCTTGTCTTTATTAATCGTGCGGCGCCACTCCTGCCGGGGCTTCAGGTCAACGAAGAACTCTGCCATGTTGATGAGTTTTGGATCGGTGCCATCTTCAGGCCGGCCGGTTTTTGATATTACGGTGCGCACCTCTGGGGACTCGCTCACCAGGGCGCGAATCGTGCCACACATCTTCTGAGCCTCGGTCAACGAAATACTTGACGGCAGCATCACGTTTATCCAGATGGTGCCCTCGTTCAGCTCGGGCAGGAATTCTGAGCCGAGAAAGCTGGATGACGCCAGGCCGGCCGCAAGCGCGATGACCGCCGCACCAATCACTGTCTTCCTGTGCGACAGCGCCCAATCGAGCACGGGCTCGTAGACCCGCTTTGCCGCTCGAGCGATGATGTTTTCTTCATGGGGGAGGCGTTTCCTCAGCAAGTAGAAGCACAAGAGCGGCACTAGCGTGAGCGAAAATAACAGCGATCCGATCAGTGCCGACGTGACCGTGTAGGCCATAGGGGCGAAGATCCGTCCTTCCTGACGCTGTAGTGTGAAGATCGGTATGTGCGCGATTATGATGATCAGCATCGAGAAAAACGTGGGCCGCCCCACCTGCACAGTTGCTTCAAGCACAGCAGACCGGGTGGATTCTAATCCGCCATCGGCTCGGTCTCTCGACAGCCTGCGAAAGATGTTCTCGACGACGATCACTGCACCATCTACGATTATTCCGAAATCCATCGCGCCCAGTGAGAGCAGGTTGGCCGGTATCCCGCGAATTTGAAGCCCAATGAATGTGGCCAGCAACGCCAGCGGTATGATGACCGCAACGATGGCAGCGGAGCGTAGGTTGCCGAGGAAGAGATATAGAATGGCAGTGACCAGCAGCGCGCCCTCGATCAAATTCTTGCCGACCGTGTGCAGCGTAGTGCCAATGAGCCAGGTGCGATCGTAGTAAGGGACAAGACGCACGTTCTTTGGAAGTACGGTCTCGTTGAGTGACGCAACCTTGTCTTTGAGCGCCTCGAGGACGAGCGAGGGGTTCTCTCCTTTGCGCATAACGACGATGCCGGTGACTATGTCGTCATCTGCATCCTGACCCATTACTCCCTGGCGCGGCACTGAGCTCACCTCGACGTTTGCGACATCTCTCAAAAGAATTGGAGTGCCTTGCCGTTGAGTGATCACGACGTTTGAGATGTCTTCGCTGGAGCGTAGTAGTCCAATGCCTCGAATCAGGTAGATTTGTGATCCTTGCTCGATGTAGCTTCCACCGGCATTTGAGTTACTCTTGCCAAGCGCCGAGAATACGTCCTGGAGCGCGATGTTGTAGGACTTGAGCTTTGCCAGATCAACACCCACCTGGTATTGCTTGATCGATCCTCCAAAGCTGACCACATCGGCGACGCCGGGTACCATCTTCAGGTGACGCTCGACGACCCAATCCTGGATCGAGCGGAGATCGCGTCCATCCAACTCGCCACTCTGAAGGCGATATCGATATATTTCACCGATGGGCGTTGTGAGCGGTGCAAGTTCCGGCTCAACCTCCTGTGGAAGGCTGGCTCCTTTCAACCGTTCGAGCACTTGCTGGCGCGCGAAGTAGTCGGTAGCGCCATCGTCAAAAGTCAGGATGATGAACGACAGACCGAACTGAGTGTGAGAAAACATCCGGACTGAGTGTGGAAGCCCGCTCAACTCTGTTTCGATCGGAATTGTGACCTGTTTTTCCACTTCCTCAGCCGCGCGACCGGGGAAAAGAGTGATGACTGTTACCTGAACATCCGATACATCCGGAAACGCCTCTATCGGTAGCTGCTTAAAGGCAACTATTCCGCCGGCTACAAACAACACTGCCAGGAGAAAGGTGAACAGAGGTTGCGCGAGGGCAAATGAAACAAGTCGCTGTATCATTCTATTGGCTTTCTTGGTCGCCGGAAACGCTAGTCGGAGTCTGCGTTCCGTTACTACAACAATGTTTTCCCTGTTGCCAGCTCCAGTTGGTACAGGCTCATTCGATAATCGAAATGAGCCTGGTTTGAAGCGACGCGCGTTTGATTGTAGGTGCGCTGAGCATCTCGAAGCTCGAGTAAACTGGTCGCTCCTTCTTTGTACGAAACACCCGCGATGCGGAAGGATTCCTCGGCCTTCTGAAGTGTTTCCATCGTGTAGACTCCCAGCATTCGCTGGCTTGATTCATAGGCGCGATATGCTTTGTCAACCTCGGTCATCGCCTGAAGTTCAACCTGCGCCGATTGCGCTTTGGCTTGTTGAAGCTGCGCGAGCGCCTGATTGATTTCTCCCTGATGGTTGTTGTGCAGAAAGAGCGGCACCGTGATCACTATTCCGACGGTGTTCTCTCCACCGTTG
>DATLWF010000245.1:0-6677 GCA_035576605.1 Blastocatellia bacterium
CACGCGCAGTTTTGAGCGTTGGCTTCGCTGGCGCGCTGTCACCTTCGCTTCAAGTCGGCGATCTGGTGATCGGCCGCGAGGTGCGCGATTCGAAAGGAAGTCCCGATGCGAATCTGCTCTCCGCGGCAGAACGAGTGCAAATCGATGCGCCGGTGCACTTTGGCGTCGCCCTCACGTCTCATGAGATTCTTTGGCAGGCCGAATCAAAGCGCGCGCTTGCAAGCTCGCTTGGCGCAAACGAGATCGGCTTTGTAGATATGGAGTCGACGGCTGTTGCCGGAGTATGTGCCAGACGCCGCGTGCCGTTTCTGATCGCTCGCTCGATCACTGACCGGTTGGACGAAGATCTGCCGCTCGACTTCAATCAATGTCGAGACCGCGATGGCCGGGTTGATCCGAAGAAGGTCGTTAAAGCCGCACTACTCAGACCAGCCGCGTTAAATGGGCTGTTGGAGCTTCGAAAGCGCTCCAGGCTTTGCGCCGACCGAATGGCTGAATTCATTGAGCTTCTTGTTCCGCTAATCAGCTAGATTGTGCGAGTTCGCCTACCAGGTGCTTTTTGTATGCGCCGCCGTCATTCACTGTAGTATAATCCGCATTCACCCCCAGGAGATAACAGCACACAATACGACCCATAGCACCCGGAGGAGAAAAAACGATGGAAGCTCAAAAGGCCAGTAAGAGCAGCGGTGGCGCGCTTGACTGTCACTCGAACGAAGGTACGGTAAAAGTATTCTCAAAGACCATAACGGTTAAGACTCACGAGCGGACAGATCTGGTCAACTTGAGCGACGACATACGGGAGTTTGTAGAATCAACCGGAGTCAAGGACGGTTATGTTCAAGTGTCGTCGCTGCACACAACCGCCGGCCTGATCGTCAATGAGTGGCAAGACGCGCTGCTGACTGACGTCAAGAACCTCACAGAGAGCATCGTGCCTCGCGACACTTACTACAAGCACAACGATCCGGAGTTTTCGGATTGCGACCGGCATAACGCGGATTCGCATCTGAGAATCGTCGTGCTCGGGCACAGCGCGTCAGTACCGATCGACAGGGGCGCATTGGTATTGGGCCAATGGCAGAGCGTGATACTGACCGAGTTCGACGGCCCGAATCAACGCAAGGTGTTCTTGCAGGTTTTCGGAATCTAAGCGGATCAGCATCGCTGGAAGCGCCGGCATCGCTGCTGCTTGCCTTCGTCTCAGGCAACGCCAAGCGGGCAGATGACGGCGCTTCGAGGGACGCTCGTACAGGTCATCCAGAGACCCGTTCCTCAAGACTCCTCCGATTTGTTAGTGTCTTTCGTCTCCAAGACAAAGATCAGGTGAACCGATAGCCGCAAAGCTTCGTCGCGGTGCTATCCTCGCTAATTAATCCTACAAAAGGAGCCGCTTGCAGCCATCCGTTGACGTTACGAGGCAGAACGCCGTGACTCGCGGACGGCTGCTTCAAATTCTCGGCGTTGGCTTCGGGCTGGCGGTGATCATCGGTAACACAATCGGCGCCGGCATATTGAGCACACCGGGAACGATCGCTCAGCAGTTGCCAAATGCCTGGTTGTTCATTGGCGTCTGGATAGGCGGCGGTCTCTACGCTCTGCTCGGAGCCATCTCCATCGCCGAGCTTGGTACGATGATTCCGCGTTCGGGCGGCCAGTATGTGTTCGCTCACGACGCACTCGGTGACTATGCCGGTTTCATCGTCGGATGGAGCGATTGGATTTCGACCTGCGGCTCCTCATCGTTCATATCTCTAATCATTGCTCGGTACGCCGGTGTTCTTTTCCCCGCTGTTATCGGGCGACCGACGGTGATCGCGCTGGCGATAGTGTTGCTGTTTGGAATCATTCAGTGGCGCGGAATCCGCTGGGGCAGCGGCGTTCAGAATGCGACCAGCCTTCTTAAGGCGCTGGCCTTCGCAGCACTGGTGGTCGCCTGCTTTCTGCTTGGAGGAGACCGGGCCGCGTCGGGTTCCGACCTGCCGCAAATGCCCCATGGGGTGAAACTGTTTGTCGCAGTGATCCTAGCGCTGCAAGGAGTGATCTACACTTACGATGGCTGGACCGGCGTCATCTACTTCTCGGAAGAGGTTCGAAACCCGGCGCGTGACATTCCTCGCGCAATGTTGGGCGGAGTGCTTTCGGTAATCGCCATTTACCTTCTGGTCAATCTCGCAATCCTCTATGTCCTTCCGATTTCTGAAATCGCGGGAAGCGATCTTGCGCTGGGCAAGGCGGCCCAGTTCATTTTCGGGCCGAGCGGAGATCGGATCTTTCGATCGCTGATGATCCTGTCGATGCTAAGCGCGGTCAACGCCTGTCAGTTGATGGCGACGCGGGTCTTGTTTGCGATGAGCCGTGACGGGCTCTTTTCGACTAAGGGGGCCCGAGCAAACGAAGGGGGCACGCCGACGGTTGCGCTCTTTTTCAGCACGCTGGTAGCCGCGCTGTTCATTGTTACCGGCACAGTCGATCAGGTACTGGCCGTCGTGGCTTTCTTTTTTGTCGTTAACTATGCGATCTCGTTTGGGGTGGTCTTTTTTCTCCGCCGACGTGAGCCCGATCGCGAACGGCCTTATCGCGCGTGGGGTTATCCGTGGACCACTGGGTTTTCACTGCTCGGCTCTATAGCCTTCCTCGCTGGCGCCGTAGCCAGCGACACGCGAAACAGCATTTATGCGTTGCTGCTTCTGGCGGCGAGCTATCCGGCTTTTCGCCTGTCAAAGCTGCTCTCAGAGCGGCAATGATTGCCACATTCGGACCGCGCCCCCCGTGTGCTAAAATCAGACTTAATCATAATTTTGGAGTTGAAATGAGCATCACTGACTATTCATTCGAAGAGAAGCTGGCGCGAGCGGCGACCTTGCCGTCAAGTTGGTATACCGACGCTGAGATACTCGAACTCGAGAAGGAGAAAGTGTTTGGCCGCGCATGGCAGCTTGTCGGGAGAACCGAACAGGTCGCGCGGCCCGGGGACTACTTCACCGCTCTGATCGCCGATGAACCCATACTCGTCGCACGAGGTGAGGATGAAAAGCTGCGGGCGTTTTCGAACGTCTGTCGACATCGCGCCGGACCGGTTGCGGCCGGAAGCGGCTCGCGAAGAATTTTTCAGTGCGGCTACCACGGTTGGAGCTATTCGCTTGAAGGACGCCTGCTCGGCACGCCAGAGTTTGACGGAGTCGAGTGCTTCAGCAAGGAAGCGAACTGCTTGCCGGAGTTTAGAGTCGAAACGTGGGGAGCGCTCGTGTTTGTGAGTCTCGACCCGCACAGCGCGCCGCTCGGCGAAACGCTCGAGGATTTGTCTTCGCTGATCAGCCACTGGGATCTCTCGACGATGCAGTTCGCGGCCCGTAAGGACTGGTACGTTGACTGCAACTGGAAGGTCTACGTCGACAATTATCTCGAAGGCTATCACATTCCCGTCGTGCATCCATCGCTAAACCGCGAGATAGACTACGCACGTTATCGAACTGAGACGCGAGGTTACTATTCGATACAGCACTCGCCAATCAAGGGGTCGGCTACGCGGCTACATAGAGACGAAGACGCGGACAAGAACAAAGTGCAGTTCTCCTGGGTTTTTCCAAACCTGATGTTGAATGTCTATCCCGACAACTATTCAACTAATCTGATCGTGCCAGTGGGACCCGAACGCACGCTTACGGTTTTCGAGTGGTACTTCCGCGACCTCGACCGAAGCGATGTCCAGAAAACGTTAAAGCGTACCATAGAGTTCAGCGATGAAATCCAGCACGAAGACATCGCGATCTGTGAAGCGGTGCAGCGGGGCTTGCGTTCGAGCACCTACACGAGCGGGCGGTATTCCGTGAAACGCGAAAACGGCGTTCATCATTTTCATGGCCTGTTGACGAAGTCTCTGGCCCGCCAATAGCCTCTCCAAGAGGATTAATCCCAACAGCACATCGAAGATGTTCATTCGTCACAATCGTGCGTGACCTCTGACCTTGTGACGCTCGCTCCAATAATCGGAGAATGAACCATCTGCAACTGCAGGTATTGTTTACAGAAAGGACGAAACAGACTGATTATGCAAACCATCATCGAGCCATTCAGAGTCAAGGTTGTAGAACCCATAAGAATGACCACCCGCGAGGAGCGCGAGGCCTACCTGAAAGAGGTCTGGTACAACCTGTTCCTCTTGAGGGCGGAAAACGTCATCATCGACTTGCTCACCGACAGCGGCACCGCTGCGATGAGCTCCGAGCAATGGGCCGCGGTGATGCGCGGCGACGAATCTTATGCCGGCAGCTCCAGCTACTATCGCTTCGAAGCCAGCGTGCGCGACATCTTCGGATTCAAGCATGTCATCCCGATGCACCAGGGCCGCGCCGCCGAGCGAATATTGTTCTCGGTGATGTGCAAGCCCGGGCAGATCATTCCTAACAACACGCACTTCGACACCACGCGGGCCAATATCGAGTACACCGGCGCCGAAGCGCTCGATCTGCCGATTCCAGAATTCTTCGAGCCGGCGCTGTTTCATCCGTTCAAAGGGAACATGGACACCGAGGCGCTGCTTCGATTGATTGGGCGTGTGGGCCCGGGGCGCATACCACTGGTGATGTTGACGGTGACTAGTAACTCGGGCGGCGGGCAGCCCATTTCAATGGCCAATATGCGAGAAGTGGCAGACATCTGCTCACGGTACGGCATACCGCTCTACCTGGACGCCTGCCGCTTCGCCGAGAACGCTTACTTCATCAAGCTGCGCGAGGCAGGCTACGAAGACAAATCGGTCAGGGAGATCGCAGGCGAGATGTTTTCGCTTGCCGATGGTTGCACGATGTCCGCGAAGAAGGATGGCCTTGCGAACATCGGGGGCTTCCTGTGCACGAACGACGATCTCCTCGCGCAACAAGAGAAAGACCTGCTCATCCTTACCGAAGGCTTTCCCACCTACGGAGGCCTTGCGGGCCGCGACCTCGACGCGATAGCGGTGGGCTTGCAGGAAGTGCTGCACGAAGACTACCTGGAATACCGCTTCGCATCGATCGGCTATCTGGGCAGGCACATCGCCGACGCCGGCGTGCCGATCGTCGAACCACCCGGCGGCCATGCGATTTACATCGACGCGAAAGCGATGCTGCCGCACATCCCGCCGAGTCAATATCCCGGGCAAGCGCTTGCCGTGGAACTGTATCGCGAAGCGGGTATTCGCTCGTGTGAGATTGGATCGGTGATGCTTGCGGCACCTAATCCACACGATGAAAAAGAAAAGCCCGCGGCGATGGAGCTGGTTCGGCTCGCGATTCCGCATCGAGTCTACACTCAGAGCCACGTCGACTACGTAATCGAAGCGATACTTCAAGTCCATCAGCGGCGCGAATCCATTCGCGGCTACAACATCATTCACCAGCCGCCGTTCCTGCGGCATTTCAGCGCGCGTTTCGAGCCTTACGGCGAGGCATCCGGCGTTCGGCGGCAACCAGCTTACGCAAACAGCATATTAGTGGCGTGACCGCGCGAGCTACAAAAGGGAAGGGAGAAGAAGCATGACAAATACACATTTCTACGACACCGAGGTTGGTTGGATGGGAGGGAGGCGAGGTTACCTGCGATCCTCAGCAGACCTGCCGGTCTTAGAGGTCGCCTCTCCGCCTGAGTTTCAAGGTCACGAGCATACATGGACTCCCGAGCATTTGTTTGTGGCGTCCGTGAACTCTTGTTTTATGGCAACCTTTGTTGCGATTGCCGAGCTGTCGAAGCTGGACGTCGTGAGCTTCACGTCTACTGCCGTCGGAAAACTGGAGAAGCCGGAGGGTCGGGGCTATCGAATCACTGAAATCGTTTTGAGGCCGAAGCTGGTTATCAGGTTCGAGTCTGACGCCGAGCGCGCGCAGCGCATCCTGGAGAAGGCGGAGCGAAATTGCTTAATCTCAAATTCGATTACGACTGACGTAACGCTGGAGCCAGAGATCGATTTTGAACAGTTGTACGCGAGCGCGTGACGACTTGCGCGCGTAACGTCCAGGTGCGGCCGTCAATAGGCCAATAATTGCCTTGCCGCGGACGCGATCTTATCGACTGACGGCAGCATCGCCATCTCGAGCGGAGGACTGAAAGGCACCGGCACGTCGAGCGAAGCAACTCGTATGATCGGCGCGTCAAGATACTCGAACGCTTCCTGGGCGATCAGAGCCGCGATCTCTGCTCCGAAGCCCGCGGTGATGTTGGCTTCGTGAACGATCAGCGCTTTGCCCGTTTTCTTCACGCTCTCAAGCACGGTTTCTCGATCCAATGGTACGAGAGATCGCAGATCAATTATCTCGACCGACGCGCCTTCCTTTTCAAGCGTCCTCACTACCTCGACGCAGAGATGAACAGCGGCGCCGTAGCTGATGATTGAGAGATCGCTGCCTATTGTCCGCAGCGCCGCGATGCCGATCGGAACTACGTAGTCGCCGTCGGGCACTTCTTCGCGGTAGTGCCGGTAGAGAAACTTGTTCTCCAGATAGACCACAGGGTTGTTGTCGCGAATCGCGGCGGTCAACAGGCCCTTTGCGTCTTTCGCAGTTGAAGGCACCACGACCTTCAGACCGGGCGTGTGAGCGAACCACGCTTCGGGGTTCTGCGAATGATACGGCCCTGCGTGAATACCTCCGCCGGTCGGTCCTCGAAACACGACCGGCATCGGAATGCCCCAGCGGTAATAG
>DATLWF010000246.1:0-18056 GCA_035576605.1 Blastocatellia bacterium
CCGACGACGCCGACGATCGTATGCCAGGGCTCGTTGTCCTCGGGCGGTCCGAAGCGGATTCGCTTGCCAATCGGATCTTCGTCAGGCCAGTACTCGCGCGCGAGCCGCTCATCGATGATCGTGACCTTCGGGGCGTCGCGCGAATCTCGCTCGTCAAAGTCTCGTCCCTTCAAGATGGTGATTCCCATCGCGCTGAAATAATTCGGGCTGATCACGCAGTGGTTGATGGCGGGCGCTTCGCCAACCGGAAGAACTGGAAAGCCTTCGACCGTCAAGCTCCGACCCCAGTTGTTCCCGGCGAGTGGCAAGCCGGTATTGGTTCCTGCGCTCTGGACGCCCGTAATCGCTCCGACGCGCTCGAGCAATTGACTGAAAAACTCGATGCGCTTTTCAGGAGCACGATATTTGGCGCCCGGCAACGCGATGTACGTCGTGAGCACGCCTTCGGGATTGATGCCGGCGTTGACATTCTGCAAGCTTATGAAACTCCGCATCATCAATCCCGCCCCAACCAGCAGCACAAGTGAGAGCGCAATCTCGGCAACTACGAGCAGGCTTCGAAGACGATGACGCCCATGGCCCGCCCCACTTCGCCCGCCTTCCTTGAGTGTTTCATTCAAGTCGGGATTTGAAGCTTCCAGCGCCGGAACCGTGCCGAACACAAAGCCCGTCAGCAGCGAGCACGCGGCAGTAAATCCCAGTACCCGGCCATCCAGATCGAACTTCATCCAGAAGGGAATGTCGATGGGGATCGCCTTGAGCAGCAGATCCATTCCCCAAAGCGCCAGCACCAACCCGAGCGCGCCGCTTATCAAACCGAGCAGCAAGCTCTCTGTGAGCAGTTGTCGAAAGATGCGCTTGCGATTCGCACCGAGCGCCGCCCGGATCGCGATCTCTTTTTGTCGAGCCGTCGCGCGAGCGAGCAACAGGTTAGCCACATTCACGCAGGCAATTAATAATACAAACGTGACTACTCCAAGCAGGATCAGAAGCGCCTTCTTGTAGTCTCCGACCAACCCCGCGCGCAAACTGGTGAGGCTTACGCTGAGGCCTTCGTTGGTGATCGGATTCTGCTGCTCGATGTTCGCGGCGATGCCAATCATCTCAGCTTGCGCTTGATCGAGAGTGACCCCGGGCTTCAAGCGAGCGATCGCCAATAGACCGTGATCGGTCCGAGTAAATATCTTGGTATTGAGCGCCAGCGGGCCCCAGGCTTCTGCGACTTCGGGAAACTGGAAGCCCTTGGGCATAACTCCGATCGCTATTCGCGGCCGATTGTTGAGTAAGATTGTTTGACCCAGGATGTTTGGATCGCCCCCGAAGCGCCGCTGCCACAGCCCGTAGCTCAGAATGACAACCAGATCGTGATCGGGCTGATCTTCTTCGGCGGTAAAAGTGCGGCCGAGGATCGGAGCTACGCCGAGGATCTCGAAGAGGCCTTGATTGACAAACGCGCCTTTGAGTTGTTCCGGCTCGGCTCCGCCACCCGGTCCACCGCTCGCGATTGCAAACCCGCCCGTATCATAGCAGGCGATGTCTTCGAAGGATTGGTTCTGCTGGCGCCAATCGACAAAGTTGGGGAACGAGACCCCCATCGAAGCGATTCCTTGCTTGAATGCAGTTTCGTCCACCAGCACCAGCCGCTCGGGTTCCGGATAGGGAAGCGGCCTGAGCATGATTCCGTTGACGAAGCTGAATATGGTGCTGATAGCCCCGATTCCCAGCGCCAGCGAAAGCACGGCGACGCCGGTCAACCCCGGACTCTTTCTGAGCATCCTCGCCCCGTACCTGGTGTCTTGCCAAAGATCACGAATCATACTTTTCGTCTCCTCTACCCTGCACTTTTGCGCTTTGCCCTTTGCGCCTCGGCACTCGGTACCAATCGTCGTGCCACGTCTCGCGTAACGCTAAACGCAGTGAGCATAGAGGAAAGAATTGCGCGAGGTGCGCGCCCATCGGGTGTCGTGTTCGATTCCGAGAATGGCTTTCCCAAGTACGAACCGACTTGCTCAATTGTACGATTCAGTCGGCGCAGGAGTCCCCGGCCGTTCGACGGGAACCATGGACATCTTCTTTTGCACTGCGCTACATGATCGGAGTAACCATTTGGTCGCTCGCCGTTCGCGCAATAGAAGGTAAAACAATCAAAGCGTGACCGCCGGGACAAATGCAAAAACTGGCGTACGCGAGGTAAAGTTTCATCGACCGTTTGGCTCTTATTCAGTAGAGGCTCTGAATGGATGGATGAAAGACCGAAAGAGATTCGGATACTGATCATCGAAGCGACCTCTTCGGAATCGTCGCCGTCGGAAAAGCAGGAGTCATTCCGGGAGATCGTTACTCGCTTTCAGGATCTGGCTTTTGCCTGCGCGTATGCCGTGCTCAGGGACTTCTGGTTGGCGGAAGACGTGGCCCAGCAGGCATTCATCACTGCCTGGCAGAAGCTCGACCAGTTGCGGAACCCGGAAGCCTTTCCCGGCTGGTTCAGGCGGATCGTCCTCAACGAGTGCCACCGGCTGACTCGCGGAAAGAAATTACAGTTCGTCCCTTTCGAATCAGGTCTCACCAAATCGGCCATAGGAGCCGTCGCAAGCACATCCGATCCGCACGCGCGGGCCGAGCTGCTGGAACTTCAGAACAATGTCCGCGCAGCAATTACCGCGCTGCCTGAACACGAGCGGTTGATAACGACGCTGTTTTACATAAATGAGTATTCGCAGAGAGAGATCAGCGCCTTCCTCGAGCTGCCGGTTTCGACGGTTGTCAAGCGGCTGTACTCAGCCCGGCAGCGGCTCAAGCAAAGGATGATAGAGATGTTCAAGGATGATCTGCAGACGCACAGACCGTCGCGCAACAACTCATTCGCCGAACAGGTGAGCGCTAGATTGCGTCCGTACGTCGAAGGAGATTGGGGTCCGATTAGCGCGTTTGTTTACGGCCTCGCGCCGGATTTTCGTCAGGACGAGGAAGCGTGGCTGCGCAATCGCAAGCAGTTCGATGAGACTCGCTACACGCGCCGTCAATACGTGGCTGAGCACTTCGAAACCGGACAGATTCTCGGCTACGGTTCAATCGAGCAGACGATCTTTTTGCCGAAGTATCGTCTCTTCCTGATGGCTGAACCACGCTGGTTGAAAGCTGGGGTCGGCGATCTGTTGCTCGATCAGCTTATGAAAGACCTCAATGAGGCGGGCGCGATTACGGTGTGGCACCGAAATTATTCAAGCCTAACCGAAGTCCTCGACTTCCTGATCCAGCGAGGCTTTGTTGAGACGAGGCGAGTATGGGATCTGAGGCTGGATTTATTGGCCACGGATCTTTCGACTTTCGCGGGCATAGCCGAAGATGTCGCGGCGCGCGGCATCACTATTACGACTTTCGCCGAAGAGCGCCAACGAAATGCGGATGCGGCTTTGCACAGACTTCACGAGTTCCTCAATGTGGTAAAGCAGGACGATCCTGAGCGTCAGCCATTCATACCGGTTCCCTTCGAGTCCGTGGTTCACTGGTTTACTAGAGAGTATGTGCTTGCCGATGCTTGTTTCATCGCGAAATACGGAGACGAATTCATAGGCTTCACGGATCTCATTCACATCGAACCGATTCCACAAGGCATAATGCACGGCTTCACCGGGGTGGCTCGCGAGTGGAGGCGTCAGGGGGTAGCGATGGCTCTCAAGCTGCAAGCTATCGAGTATGCGCAGGAGCACGGATATCACACCATTCGGGCCTTCAATCTTCCCAGTCAAACGGAAATGATGGCGCTCAACGAAAAGCTCGGCTTCCGTCGCCCGTTCTGCTACGTCACAGTGGAAAAGTTCGTGAAGGAGACAGCGGACATGGATTCGGCGACTTACGATTCTTACGTTGGGGAGTATGCGGCTGATGCAGCCGCGCTCGTGGAACACGGCCTGCCGCCGAATCTGACGGTGACTATCAAGAAGACGGGAGACCGATTGATCAGCGAATTGCGCGACATGCAGGACGAATTGTTTCCAGAATCGAACGACGCGTTTTTCACTGACCATCATTATGCTCGTTGGGTGTTCGCCAGAGATGAGCGCGGATCAGTTACACATCTGCTGTACTGCGAAGACGGAAAGGAAATACGAGCTGACCGGATCAGTTGCGCGAGTTCGTAGTTCGGCCTTCAGGCGGAAGGGACAGAAAAGGACCGAAAGGACTGAAGCGACAGAAAGGACCCTATTAATGTCTCTTTTGTCCTTTCGGTCTCTTCTGTCTCTTCTGTCCCTTTCCGCCTGAAGTCCGAACTATGAACTCTTTGCAAGGAGAATTCTCATGAATAGGTATTCCATGCTGGCCGTCGTGTTTCTTTTCGTCGTCACGGGCGCGGGTCTGGACTCTTTGTCGCTGGCGTCCCCCGCTGACAGCGACCCTGCGGCTCAAGAGAAATCTGCGGAACAAGTCTATCGAAACATCCAGGCCCTGAAAGGCGTGCCGGCGTCGCAGCTTCAGCAGGTGATGGCCCTGTTCACCGGCTCGCTTGGGGTGAAGTGCAACTATTGTCACACGAACCCGTTCGAAAAAGACGACAAGCCGGCAAAACAAACCGCCCGGCGCATGATCAATATGGTGTTTGACCTCAATCGAGGAAGCTTCGGCGGCCGGAATGCAATCACTTGCTATAGCTGTCATCGAGGCCAGCCCAAGCCTGACACCGTTCTCGCGTTGGGAAGGAACCTGTTTCTACCTCAAGCCGCTGCCGCGACCCCCGACAAATTGATGCCTACGGTTGATCAAATCCTTGAGCGCTACGTGCAGGCTCTCGGTGGCAGGGAATTGCTCGAGAAGTTCACTACCCGTGTCAGCAGAGGATCACGCGTAGGAGCGGATGGGGTACTGGTTCCGGAGGAGGTTTATCAAAAGGCTCCCAACAAGTTGCTGGTCGTCACCAGCTATCCAAACGCAGCTTTGAGTGTCCGACTCAACGGTCAGCGTGCATGGGC
Source organism: Blastocatellia bacterium (assembly GCA_035576605.1). GTDB lineage: Bacteria > Acidobacteriota > Blastocatellia > UBA7656 > UBA7656 > Onstottus_A. The sequence goes on from DATLWF010000246.1 coordinate 4,968, forward strand.
AGGTGACAAAGATAAAGATAACGAAATCACTGGCGAGGAGCTTGCCGAACTTACGCGTGAAGGGAACTTCTACAAAGAGAATTCGCTGAAAGAGCTCTACGCGAGCATGAACGCTGCCGGCAAAGCGACTATTGCAGAGAAGGAAGCCTATGTGATCGAAGCAAGCTCCCGTTCCGGCAATCTTGAGAGACTCTACTTCGACGTGCAGACAGGGTTGCTTATTCGCAGGTACAGGGAGTCGAAGACCGTGCTCGGTCCGTTTCCTCTGCAAACTGATTTCGAGGATTATCAGGTGGTCGACGGAGTCAAGCTTCCTTTGACTATCCGCTGGTCAATGCCGGGACGCGTGTGGGGCCGTCGAATCGCCGAGGTTAAGCACAATGTGGCGATCGAAGACGGGAAGTTCGAAGCGACGCAGAAGTGACGGGCGACCGGTGACCGGTGACCGGCGACGGGAGAGAAGAACAGAAGTCAGAAGTCAGAAGTCAGAAGTCAAAAGTCAGAGGTCAGAGGTCAGAAGTCAGAGGTCAGAAGTCAGAAGCTCTCCGGAATCCCACCAACGCAGTTGGTGGATCGTTCATATCCGACCTGTTTTTGATCACCCGGAAAGTGAATCCTGATCCATCATTTCGGCGGTGGCTCGAACTTTGAGTCATCGATCGGCACATTCTGTTTGACGTCAATGTATTTCTTCGTTGTACCGAGATGGCTATCGTCCAAATACGAAACGATGGTTATGAATGGCAGCTTCACGCCGTCCACATCGGTGTAGTCCTTGAAGTCCGTTTGCTCCGGATCGAGCCCCAATGCCGTCGGGGTCAACACAGTCCGACGTAGGAGCAAGCCACTCTGTGTGTCGAAGAATAACTTTTCGGTTCGATGAGTCGCAGCAGGCCCTGGAGTAGGCCGCGGCGCAGACGACGGAGCAGGCAAGGATGCCTGCGCTCCCAGGGCCTGCGCTCCCAGGGCTTCCACGACGTACACATCACGATCGTCAATCTTCTCTCTGCCCGTCACTAGCATCTGTGAGTATTGTTCCTTTAGCGTAAAGTCTCCGAGGAGATCAGCTTGACGAGCGACGCGAGCGATCTCGGCGGCGTTCATCTCACGCTGTCCTTGAGGAGTCTTAACCCAGCCAGTTGTGCCGTTGAAGCCTTGATAGATTATTCCGTTCGGTGAAGTGATCACGGCGAGATACTTGTTCGGCGCTTTTTGATAGATCTCCATTGCCCAGGTCTCGCCTCGGGCGATCATCGCCGCGTTGGGAGTCCCGCCGTTCAACAGCTTAGGCCTCAGCCACGAGAGCTTGATGACCCGAGTAGTAATCTTCTGAGCCGCTGTCTGCCCGCCGATAGCCTGGTAATATCGCCCCAGGATCTGATCCACGGTTGGCAACGGATCGGGCACGCTGGTTCCGGGCTCTTCTCTGGTGGTATTCGCAAACACTCCTTGACCGATGGCGGGAACTGCCACAGGTCTGGTCTGGCCGCGATGGCAGGTGTTACAAGTGACTACCGCCTGACCGGCGAAGTTATTTTTATTTATCTCTGCGACCATCTCAATCATGCGTCGAGCGACTTGCTTGGGCGGCTTATCGTCCATCCAGTACTTGCCGTTCTCGGCTATGTGGCAGTAGTCGCAGCGCACGCCCAGCGAAGTCCGCATGAAGTGCATGACGGTGAGCAATTGCGAATTGGGGAGGCCTTTGAGAGCTTGAATGTTCTTGTTGACTTGTTCAGCGGGCTTATCGTCTTGTGGGAAGGGGGCAATGATGGCGTTTCCATCCGCCGGCTTGCTGGCGTGCGCCGCCACCGTGGCGACAGCGACGAGACTGAGTAACAATACTAATCTGCTGCTCTTCATAGCCTCTCGTTCTTAGCTCTCTGGTCTTAGCCCTTCGCGCTTCGCTCGTGGGTAGTAGTCCTGTAACCAATCGTCGTGCCACGTCGGCAGTGCTCGCAGGTTGTTGAAACGTCGAGGTTTGGTGCGCCCGCTCAAGTTCCTGGCGTCGGTCTTTTGGCCGCTTTCGGGATTAAGGTTTCCCACTCGCGACACCCGCCGAGCACCGAGAGCTCGATCCTTCTGCGATAGGCAGTGTTCTGGTTCCTGGCTTTGGTTGGGAAACCACAAACCAGAAACCTATTCATATCTAAGTGCCACCATCGGATCGACCTTCATCGCTCGGCGCGCCGGCACGAAACAGGCTCCCAGAGCCACTCCTGTCAGCAGCAGAGAAATCAACACGAACGTCATCGGGTCAGTAGCACTGACGCCAAACAGCAGGCTCGACATCAACCGCGTGAGCGCCAGCGCTCCAGCGAGGCCTATCCCAACACCTCCCAGCGTCATCGCCAATGCGCGCCACAAGACCAGTCTCAACACGTCGCGCGGCTGCGCACCGAGCGCCATGCGTATGCCCACTTCGCGCGTCCGCTGCGTCACCGAATAGCTCATCACCCCGTAGATGCCGACGACTGCAAGGATCAACGCCACTGCTGCGAACAGGCCAAGCAGAATCGTATTGAAGCGGCGCCGAAAGACAGACTCGGAGAGATACTGTTTCATAGTCTTGATCTCGGTGACAGGCTGGTCCTTATCTATCGCCAGCACCTCGCGGCGAATGCCCGAAACAAGGTCCATCGGCTCGTCGTCGGCACGCACGACCAGTCTCATCAGCGCGGACGGGTTCTGAAGATAAGGCAGGTAGAATGCGGGGACCGTCTCGTCGATGGCCCCGAGTTCCTTCACATCGGAAGCCACAGCGACCACGGTTAACCAGGCATTGCCGCCTTTCGGGCGCCATGGGGTTTTCGCGTCTGGAAACGCCGGCCGAATACGCTGTCCCAGCGGGTCCTCGCGTGGCCAGTAACGCCGTGCCATTGCTTCGTTGACGATCGCTACACCGTGAGCGTCATCGCTGTCGTGCTTATCGAATGGCCGTCCCTTCAGCAGCGGGATTCCCATCACTCGAAAATAGTCGCCGTCGATCACGCGATACTGGGCGACTGGCTCCTGGCCTCGATCCGGAGACGCGCGACCCTCGAGTGCGAAACCGGTCATATCTCCCCATCCGGTTGAGGGAAGAAAATCGACGGCGCTCGTTGACTTCACTCCGGGCAGCGCGCTGATTCGTTCCAGAGCTTGTTCATAGAACCTCGCGATTTTATTTCCCTCGGCGTATCTCGATTCGGGCAGCCAGACTTGCATCGTCAAAACGTTCTCCGGATCGAAACCGGGCTCAACTGCCAGAAGCCTGGCGAAGCTTCTGATCATCAACCCGGCGCCGAGCAACAGCACCATCGCCAACGCGATTTCGCCAACGACGAATGAGTCCAGCAATCTGTGCCCGCGTGCGCCGCCTGCTGAACTCTTTCCACTATCTTTGAGCGCTTCGTTAAGCTCTGTCCGAGTGCCTAGCAAGGCCGGCGCCACTCCGAAGACCATTCCCGTGAGAAGCGAGATCAGCAAGGTGAAAACCAGGACTGTTCGATCGATTCCGATCCAATCAACGCGAGGCATCTCATCTACTCCCGTGGGAAGGAGTGCGCGTAGAAGGTCGAGGCCCCATGAGGCAAGGAGCAGTCCGAGCGCTCCGCCCAGCGACGCAAGCAGCACGCTTTCCGTAAGCGACTGTCGAATGAGCCGGGCGCGAGTGGCTCCCAGAGCCATTCTTACGGCAGTCTCTCTTTGCCGCGCGGCGCCGCGTGCGAGCAGCAGGGTCGCGACATTCGCACACGCAATAAGCAAAACAAGGCCGACGGCAGTCAGCAAAATCAACAGTGCCGGTCTCAAAGTCGATATCTGATTTTCCTGAAGTGTGATGACCTTGACGCCCCGGTCCCGATTCGCCTCCGGGTACGCCCGCTCCAGCCTCTCGGCAATCGCGCTCATTTCGGCCTGAGCATGTTCCAGTGCAACCCCCGCCTTCAGCCGCGCAAAGACAATAAGCGAGTAGTCGTCGCGCCCGCGCCGTGCGCTGGTGAAATCGAAGGGCATCCATAGATCGTACGCTCGGCTGCCGCCAAACAGGTTGAAATCTGAAGGCAGAATCCCGACCACGGTGAACGGCTTGTCATCGATCGTAATCGTCTTTCCAATGAGATCGGGATCCGCGCCGAAGCGGCGCGCCCAGAGACCGTGGCTGAGAATCACGACGTGATCGCGCCCGGGCTGCTCTTCTTCAGGAACGAAGCTACGGCCTAGCAGCGTTTCAACGCCAAGCAGTTGGAAAAAATCTGCGGACGTGCGCACGCCCCAAACCTGCTCGGGATCACCGCCGCCGCTGATCCGGTAGAACCAGGTCCGCCACCCGGATATGTGTTCGAAGACACCGCTCTGCTCGCGCCAATCGGCGAAGTCAGACGGCGACACGATTCCCCGGTCGAGACCTATCTTCGGGTTAGTCTCCCAAAGATAGACGAGCCGATCAGGGTCCTTGAAGGGTGGCGGCCGCAGCAAAAGCGCGTTGACGACACTAAAGATCGCTGTGTTTGCTCCAATTCCCAGCGTCAGCGCGAACAGCGCAACCGCGGTGAACGGGGAATTCTTTCGCAGCATCCGGGCGCCGTATCGCAAGTCTTGGACTAGTGTGCCCAAAGCCTCTCCCTCAAGGGTCGAGGATGGAGGATCGAGGATCGAATCGGAGGACCAACCTAACTATCCTCGATCTTCAATCCTCCATCCTCGATCCTCACGCTTCTTTCGATTCTCATTCGTACCTTAGCGCGATCATCGGGTCCACCTTCGTCGCTCTTCGGGCAGGCACGAAACAGGCTGCCAGAGCCACTCCTGTCAGCAGCAATGAAATCAGCGTGAAAGTCATTGGGTCAGTAGCGCTGACGCCGAACAGCAGGCTCGTCATCAAGCGCGTCAGCGCGAATGCTCCAGCGAGGCCTATGCCAATACCTGCCAGAGTCAGGGCCAATCCCCGCAATAAGACCAGTCTCAATACGTCGCGCGCCTGTGCGCCGAGCGCCATTCGAATGCCGATCTCCTGCGTGCGGCTCGTGACCGTGTAAGACATCAACCCGTACACCCCGACTGCCGCAAGTACGAGCGCGATTGTAGCGAAGATGCCAACCAGCAGCAGGTTGAATTTGCGAGGCGCCATCTCTTCCGCAAGTCGGGAGTCGAGAGACCGAACATTCGCCAACGGCTGGTCTTTGTCGATGCTCTGGACCTCTCCTTTGATCGCGGCGACAAAGCTGAGCGGGTCACCCGATGTCTTGACTGACAGGTCCATCACGCGAGTGAACTCGGCGAGGTCCTTCGGATTGATCTGCGCGTAAGGCCTGTCGATCTCCGGACGCGGCTGCTCGTCGAGCGACTGGTGCTTTACGTGGCGCACCACTCCGACGATTTCTCGCCAGCGCTCGCTGGTCCCACCCAGCCGCAGCCGTTTCCCTATAACGCCGCCTAACGGACTGCCGGGAAAATGGCGTCGCGCGAACTCCTCGTCGACGATGGCAACCGACGGCGAGGTTTCGTTGTCTTGCGCAAGGAAGCAACGCCCGGCGAGAAGCGCGATGCCGAGGCCGCGATAGTAGTCAGCGCTGACCCAGTGCGTGATCGCGACCGGAGCGTCTCCGGGTTGCGGCTCCGGCTCGCCTTCGATTGCGTAGTCGTTGTTGTTGGCTTGCCCGAACGGAAAGCCGGTCGAGAGGCTGGCGTGCTCAACTCCGGGCAACGCCGACACTCTCCGAAGCGTTTCACCCAGGAAGCTCATCGTTTGGGACGAGTCGCGATACTTCGCATCGGGTAACCGAAGACGGACTGTCAGCACGTTGTGAGGCTCAAAGCCCGGATCAACCTTGAGCAGCTCACGGAAGCTTCTGAGCAATAAGCCTGCGCCTACAAGCAAGACAAATGAGAGCGCCACTTCCGCTATCACAAACATTCCTCGCAGCCGTTCGCTCGAGCCGGTGCTCGACTGTCGCCCGCCTTCCTTTAAGGCTGACTGAAGGTCGGTCCTCGAAGCTTGCAGCGCGGGAACCAAACCAAACACAACACCAGTCAGCAAGCTGGCCATCACAGCGAACATTAGCACTCGCGAGTCGAGCGTTACCTCTTCGCCGCGCGGCAATGCATCCGCACTCAGGGTAAGAAGCGAATCGAATGACCAGGCAGCGACCAAGAGTCCAAGCGCTCCGCCTGCCATCGCAAGCAGCACGCTCTCGGTTAGCAACTGGCGGACGATTCGAGCGCGGCTCGCGCCGAGCGCGAGCCGCACTGCTATTTCCTTCTGCCGCCCAGCCGCGCGCGCCAACAACAAATTTGCGACGTTCGCGCACGCAATCAACAGGACAAGAATTACTGCGGCGGATATCACTAACAGGGCTCGCGGAGCGTCGCCGAGATAGTCGTCGGTCAGCGGACGCAACGACACGCCAGTTCCGGTGTTCGAGGCCGGATATTGTCCTTCGAGACGCGCGGCAATCAAGGTCATCTCGGAGCGGGCGTGTTGGATCGTCACGCCAGGCTTCAGCCTCCCGATCCCCCACGCTACGTGCGAGTTTCTGTCGTGCATGTAATCGCGATCCGTAAGACGTCCAAGCGGCACGAGGAACTCGTTGTTGAGGTTGGACCGCCCGTAGAAGTCGAAATCGGCGGGCATCACACCGATCACCGTCCAGCTCTCGGCGTTGATTCGAATGCTGCGGCCGATTACGCCTTCGTCGCCTCCATACCGTCGCTGCCATAACCCGTAACCCAGCACGACGACGCGTTCGGCCGAAGGACTCTCTTCCTGTTCGGTGAACGCACGGCCGATTTGCGGGTGAACGCCGAGTGTTGGAAAAAAGCTCGCGCTCACCCAGCGCCCGATTATGCGCTCCGGTTCGCCCTCGCCGGTGAACACAAACCCGGCGGGCATTCTCACCGCGAGGTCTTCGAAGACGGTTGATTGGGCGCGCCAATCGAGATAGTCCGGGTAGGAAACAGCCGTCTCGGGAACCTCTTTGGAAGTTTCGGCGAGGACCATCAGCCGGTCTGGATTTGAGTAAGGCAACGGCTTGAGGAGCACGCCGTTGACCACGCTGAAGATCGCAGTGTTAGCTCTGATGCCGAGAGCCATTGTTATCACGGCGATGGCGACGAATCCCGGGCGTTTTAGGAGAGTTCTTGCTGTGAACTTCAGATCCTGGATTATTGTCTCCATAACTATTTGTGGATTCTGGTTGCTGGTTTCTGGTTTCTAGTTTGTAGTTGATGGTTTCTGGTTTGTAGTTGCTGGTTTTTGGTTTGTGATCTGAAGGTTCAAGACTGTCCGCTCGCGGAAAGCGCAAACCAGAAACCGCAAACCACAAACCAGAAACCTATTCGTATCTCAGCGCCACCATCGGATCGACCTTCGTCGCGCGACGGGCCGGAACGTAACAGGCCAACAGCGCGACTCCGGTCAGCAGCAGCGCCACTACACCGAAGGTCCAGGGGTCGCGAGCGCCGATGCCAAACAACAGGTGAGACATCACGTCCGTCAACCATAACTCCGCCATAAATCCGATTCCCAGCCCGATCAAAGTCAGCTTTAAGCCCTGGCCGATTACCAGCCGGAGAACGTGTGAGTTTCGAGCGCCGAGCGCGATGCGGATGCCGATTTCCTGGGTTCGCTGAGCTACTGCGTAATGCATGATCCCATAGATTCCAACCATCGCCAGCGCCAGCGCGATTGCCGCGAACAGGGCAAGCAGCCAGGTTTGAAATCGTCGCTGTGCGCTCAGTTCTCCCATTTGGCTCTCGACGGTTGTGATGCTTAACACCATCGCCTTATCTCCAACCGACCGGACAATGTCACGGATGTTCGCCGTAAGCGCAAGCGGATCGGAGCCCGCGCGCACCACGATATCCGCGGTGCTGCTCCTCAGCGCAACAAAGTACTCAGCGATAGCTTCCTTCTCGAGCCCCTGCCGATGCATGTCTCCGACAACGCCAATGATCTCGTACGGGTATTTCTTCGGGCCGTAAAGCAAGCGCTTACCAATCGGATCTTCCCCTGGAAAGAAGCGACGCGCGAAGGTCTCGTTGACTACAACCGCCTCAGTCGGAGTCTGACGATTCCCGAATGCAAAAAGAATCTGATTGGCGGCGACAGCATCAGCACGATTGAAGAAACGTCCTTGCTTCAGCGGTACCCCCATTGTCTCAAAGAACCCCGGGCTGACCGCCGAGGTCGCGAGTTGGTTTGTGTCCTCGTCCTTCGAAATCGGGGGGCGTCCCTCGATTTCAATCGTCTCGTCCGGAGTTCCTTTGATCAGGAAATTACTGACGGCCCCGGCGCGTTGGACTCCGGGAAGCGCAGAGATACGATCCGCGAACTGATCAAACATTTCCTGTTGATGGGCGAATAAGGCTTCCCCCGACGTCCTTTGTTGGTCCGGAGATAGTGCGACTCGTGCCAGCAAGACTCCTTCGGGCTTGAAACCCGGGTCAACCGCTTGCAGACGAAGGAAACTGTGAATCAACAGCCCGGCGCTGGTGAGTAACACTACTGCCAGCGCACATTCCACAGCCACGAGCAGACCGCGGACCTGCAGCACCTTCAACCCGGCCGATGAGCCACCGCCGCCCTCCTTCAGTGCCTGGTTTGGATCGCTGCGCGACACCTTCCAAGCCGGGACCAGACCAAAGAGCAGGCCGGCCACCAGTGACAGGGCTACGGTGAAAAGCAAGACGCGAGCGTCAAGTCTGATCTCATCCAGTCTCGGAATGCCCTGCGGCGCGGCGGCCGCGAGCCACCGGACCCCCGCCGCTGCGAGGCCTAACCCCATCACTCCGCCTGCTCCGGCAAGGACGGCGCTTTCAGTCAGCAGTTGCCGGAGTAACCTTCGTCGAGGCGCACCCAGCGCGGTGCGAATCGCAAATTCGCGTTCTCGTGCCGTTCCGCGAGCTAACAAAAGATTAGCTACATTCACGCATGCCATGAGCAGGACGAAACCAACTGCGCCCAGCAGGATCCACAACCCCAATTGCAGCTTCTTGCCGGTGACCTGGTCGAGCAAAGGCACGACGTTGACCGCGAAGCCGGGAAACTCGGTGACCTTCGCCGGGGCCGGATAGGCATCAGTCAGACGCTGACCGATGCTTGTCATCTCAGCTTGCGCATCGCGAACCGCAGCGCCTGGCTTGAGCCGCCCGACTACGCCCCAGCGGCGAGCATCGCCGAGGAATCGCTCAACGCTTTCTCGCTTCCACCGCCAATACGCAGTTGCCGGCTCCCAAAGTTGAGTCTCTTTGTCGGGGAAGTAGAAACCCGCGGGCATCACTCCAATTATTCGAGGCGCCCTCGGCCCGCCTTTGAAAGAGTTCTGGTCGCCATCAATGTCGAGGGGCTTGCCGATCGCGTCAGCGGCTCCTCCGTATCGGCGTTGCCATAACCCGTAACTCAGAACCACCACGCTTTCGTGTTGTTCCTCCTGGTCCGCGGAAAAGGTTTGGCCGAGCACCGGCGCGACACCCAGCACAGGGAATAGATTTGCGGAGACAAACTCTCCCTTAACCCGCTCCGGCTCATTAAGACCGGTCAGCGTCAGCGGATTGCTTGTGAAGATCGCCATGTCGGCAAACAACTGGCTCTGGCTGTGCCAGTCCGTGATGGTTAGATAAGGAGTAACCCCCTCGTGAATGCCGCGCTTTGCATCATCGGTCCACAATATGGCCAGGCGGTCAGGATCGTGAAAGGGAAGTGGGCGGAGCAGCACAGCATTAACGACGCTGAAGATTGCCGTGTTGGCGCCGATCCCCAGCGCCAGCGTCATGATGACTACACCAGTGAACCCGCGGTTGGCGAAGAGCAATCGCAGACCGTAACGCAGGTCGTTAAGCAGTGAATTCATCGGATCTCCTACGGTTCGGGTCTCTGGTTTGTGGTTTCTGGTTCGTGGTACTCAAGGTTCAAGTCGGTCGGCTCGCAGAAACTAGAAACCAGATTCCAGATTTCAGATTCCAGAAACCACAAACCAGAAACTACAAACCAACTAGGAACCAGAAAACCTATTCACACCTCAGCGCAACCATCGGGTCCACCTTCGCCGCGCGGCGCGCAGGCACGAAACAGGCTCCCAGAGCCACTCCTGCCAACACCAGCGAAATGACTACAAATGTCAGCGGGTCGGTAGGGCTCACGCCATACAGAAAACTCGCGATGGTTCGCGTCAACCCGTAAGCCGCGCCCAGTCCGAGACCGACGCCGATGATAGTCAGCTTCATCCCTTGCTTGACCACCAGCTTCAGCACGTCGCCCATCTGCGCACCGAGCGCCATCCTAACGCCGATCTCGCGGGTCCGGTGCGCCACCGCGTAAGCCATCACGCCGTAGAGCCCGATCGCCGCCAGCGCGAGCGCTACCACACCGAAGACTCCGACGAGGGTTGATGCCAGACGCATCGCCGCCAGCGCATTGCCTATCTGTTCGGACATTGTCTTGATCTCTGAAACCGGCAACGAAGAATCGAGTCCAAGCAGTTCATCGCGCACCGCCGAGATCGAATCAGCCCCGCGCCCTTTCACGCGAACGACAAGGTTCGTATAGGGTTCATACCCTCGCTGCAAGGCAGGAACGTCGAAATGCGGGATCGGGGTCTCTGTCAGATCGTGATGCTTGATGTCGCTTGCGATGCCGATGATCTCGAGCGAAGGTGTATTTGTGCGTAGCATCAGTCTCTTGCCCAGCGCCGTCTCGCCCGGGAAGAGACTCCGCGCCATCGCTTGATTGATGATCACGACGCCGGGAGCGCCGTCGCGATCCTGTTCGGTGAAGCCGCGTCCCTCGACGATCCTTATTCCCATCGTTTCGTGATAGCGAGGGCCGACGTCATTTGCGTCGAAGGCCATCTGCTCGTCTGGCAGACGCTGGCGACCTTCGACGAAGATGCTGCTCATGTAGCGGCCGCCGCTGAGCGGCATCACGAGCCCGTAGCTCACGCCCTCCGCTCCGGGTATCGAGGACAACCGTTCAATTATCTGCTGCTGTAACGCGCGACCACGCGTCTCCTTGTACTTCTTCTCGTCGAATTCCAGCGGCACCATCAGCACGCTTTCAGTCTGATAGCCGGGATCAATCGCCAGCAGATTGCGCAGACTATTGATACATAGCCCGGCTCCGATCAGTACGATCATCGCCAGCGCGAGTTGCGTCACAACCAGCAGGCTGCGGAGGCTGAGTCGCGGCGCGCGCCGATCGAAAACGCCGCCTTCCTCCTTCAATGCGGGGACAAGGTCTGCCTTCGTTCCCTGCCATGAGGGAACGATGCCGAACACGACTCCAGCGACCAGAGTGGTAAGGGCGCTGAAGACGAGCACGCGCTTATCCAGCCCTTCGCCAAGCAATCCCTGCGCAATGCTGAGCCGCGCCTGCGTCTTCACCAACAACGTCACCAGCCAGGGTGCGAGCAGCAACCCCGCGGCGCCACCAGCGGCCGCGAGCAGCAGGCTCTCGGTCAACAGTTGGCGCGCCAGCCGCAATCCGCTTGCGCCCATTGCCCGCCTGATAGCCATCTCCCTGCGCCGCATGACTCCGCGGGCCAGCAGCAACCCGGCGACGTTTGAGCAAGCGATCAGCAGCACCAGGCCGACAACCGCCATCAGCAGCGTCAGCGGTGTTGAGAAGCGCTTTCGCAAAATCGAAATGCCTCGTCCGCCCGGCTCGAACTTGATGTGTTGCTCGCCGAACGGCAGACCCTTCGTCGTGACTCCCGGGGGTGTATTGGCGTCTTTGACCTGTTGCGCCAGCAGGTCCATTCCGGCTTCGGCTTGCGCCTGACTGACGCCGTCCTTGATGCGTCCGAGCAACAACAGCCAGTGGTCCTTGCGATTCTCGATGAATTTCGATTGAGCGAGTTGCGGATGCATCGGCGCCGGAACCCAGATCTCGGTTGGCTCTTCGAGAATCATTCCGATGAACTCCGGCGGGGCAATCCCGATTACGGTGAGAGGAAAGCCGTTCAACGTGATTGTCTGGCCGATCAGATTCGGATCCGCGCTGAAGCGTTTGTGCCAGAAGGCGTCGCTCACAACCACGACGGGCTGCGCGCCCGGCGGCCTGTCTTCTTCGGGAGCGAACGAACGCCCGTGACTTAACCTCACACCAAGCACGTCGAAGTAATTTGTTGACACGTACTCGCTCGGCACTCGCTCGACGAGATCCCTGGTGTTCATCTCCAACTGCGTTTTCGTGAATGCAAGAAGGCCAGAGAGGACTTCGTTCTGCGCACGATAGTCGTTGAAATCAGGATAAGAAAATGCGTTGCTGACGAAGTACGGGGTGACGCTGACGGAGTTGATCAGCACAAGCTGCTGGGGCTCTTTTACGGGCAACGATCTGATGAGCAGCTTGTCGGTCACGCTGAAGATGGCCGTATTCGCGCCGATGCCCAAAGCAAGCGTGATGACAACAATCAACGAGAAGCCCGGCTTCTTCATCAGGATTCGGGCGCCGAAACGCAGGTCCTGGAATAACGTTTCCATCGGAACCTCCCAGTTCAGGGTTCAGAGTTCAAGGTTCTCGGTTTCGAGTTTCAGAGTGGCGATTTCAAATTTCAAATCTCAGATTTCAGAACTCGCTCAGATTTCAGAACTCGCTCAGACTTCAGAACTCGCTCAGATTTCAGAACTCGCTCAGATTAATCTGAAATCTGAAATTTGAGATTTGAAATCATCTGCGATCTTCAATTCAATTCGAATCTAAACCTTCAGCAGCAGCCGCGAGGCATAGATGGTGTCCCGAAGCAGAGTTCCATCTTGATCTGTCCTTACGGCGAACGCGGAAGCGCTGGAGCTGGTTCTTTGCGGATTCGCGCCTTTTGCGTCTTCGCGCGAATTGGATCCGCCGCGGCGCCATCCCCGACGGGATACCAAACATTGTGCCAATGCGCCCGAGACCGCAGATCATTGAATCCACTAAGGTTGAGCTGAGCCCCGTGAACGTCTCCGATACCGTGGCTGGCCGGTTCCGGGATAGGCGATTCCCACTATTGAAAAGGATTAACACCCAACTTCAGTGGGGTGTCTGGAGTTTGGACATTCCACTTGGCAACCTTCAACAACACAACAGAGGATAACCGCGTAGCGGTGTCCTATCGATAGCTTGCGGGATTG
>DATLWF010000247.1:0-6247 GCA_035576605.1 Blastocatellia bacterium
CAGAGATTGTGTGAAAAGTCCGGCTAACCGCGTAGTGGTGACCTCTCGATAGCACGGCGCGCATTAACAACGGCGGGCCGCGTAGCGGTCACCTGTTGATTGCAGCACTTATGAGGAATAGGTGACCGCTACGCGGCCGCGCATTCCAACCGCCGCGTGCTATCGAGAGGTCACCGCTACGCGGTTAACCGGACTCTTCACACAATCTCTTCCGTGGGTGATATTAAAAGAAGCGGTTTTGTTAGCTTTCCACACGGCGAACGAGCGTTGACCATCGGACGTGGGAAGGATGTCCGGTCAATCGCAGCGAACCGTGAATTCCAGGCCGCCCTCGAACGGCAGCGTCATCGTGCGAAAGCGGTTAGCCGGATCGTTGACGAACTCAAAATAGTCGCGATATGCGTCCGGGAACTGAGAGGTGTTGTCGGCGATGACAACTGCGCCGTCACGCAAATAGGGTGCGACTAATTCGAGCGCGGGCCGAGCCATCGGTGTCCAAGTGTCGATCAGCATAAAATCGACCGGCGCGCCGACCTTCACCAGCGTCTGGCGCAAATCGCCTTCGCGCAACTCGACGAAACCCGACAAGCCGGCTTCGGCAAAGTGGGCGCGCGCAGCCTTAGCTTTCTTCGGTTCGTATTCGGTGCCAATCACCATGCCTTCTCCACCATAGAGGCGCAGATTGTCACGAACGGCGGCTGCGAGAACGAGAGTTGAAACGCCGAACGATGTTCCCGCTTCGACGACTCGCTTTGCGCCCATAGCGCGGCAAATCTGATAGCAGAACTCAGCCTTGTCGCGATCCAGAGCGACGAGCTTGTCGCTCAGGAACTGATTCGTTCGTTCGTCGAACTCGTTCCAATCGAAGTCGGGCTCTTCGGCGCGGGCCGAGAAATAAGATCCAAGCGCTTCGTGTTGGCTGTTGCTTTGCGCGTAGAGCCGATCGAGCAGCGCATCGATGTCGGAACCCAGGATCAGGCGTTTTTGCATAGGTGACTCCTCCTCGTTAGATTAAACAGCGCGAAGGGCAGACACTATGTTCGGTAGCGTCTGCCCTCAGTTCTTTCGGGTTAACGGAAAGAAGTTATTGCGCGCTGGTTGCTCTCTCGGTTCGACCCGCGCTGTTTATGATAAAAGCCGACACGTCTTTGTGAACCTTCTCGCGAGATTTCTTTTCGATGTACATCATGTGGCCCGCTTCGTAGTACGCGAAGCTGATGTTCTTGCGGATCGCCGGCTCGAGGCTCATGTGTGAGACGGTGTGCTCGATCCCGTTGAACGGCGTAGCTACATCGTAATAGCCGCACAGCACGAGGACCTTCAAGTAAGTCTGTTGAGTCATCGCCGACCGCAACGAGTCCGCCGGCTGCCCGGGTTGGCCCTGGTCCCAGGGCTGAACACGCGCGCTCAACGTGTAATACATGTCAGTGGTCCACTTCAACTCGCGGCGCACGTAGTCCTGGAACATCGCAACGTAAGACCCGTCATAAGACGCAAGGCTAGCGTCATATTCGTAACGCTCTCCCGCCGCGTCGGCGTCCATTCCCAGGAAGCGCGCGTCGATTCGTCCGAGCGTCTGCCGTTTGTCGCGCAGCAGTTCCTTGAACCATCGCTGTGGATTAATACGCAGGTTGGTTTGCTCGATGTATCTCGGAGACAGCGCCGTGAGGCGCGCCAGGTTCTTGACGACCCTCTGGTACTCAGCGGCTGGTAGTTCGTCACCCCTCTCGAGCGCGGCGGCGTATTCACCGTGCGCGAACTGTCTCGCCTGTTGTGCGACTTCGGCGACGCTCAGCTTTTGTAAGTCAGGCGGCAGCAAACGGTGATACCACGCCGATGTGACAAGGGTCGGAAGAAAAAAGATCGTTCGGTCGTCCGCACCCCAGTTGCCGAACCCTACCGAGGATACGAGCACGATTCCGTTTAAGTAGATTTGGTGTCGCCGCTGCAGAGTAAAAGACAGTTGCGCCGACCGCGTCGTGCCGTAGCTCTCGCCGATCAAAAACTTTGGCGAGGCCCATCGCTCGTTGCGCGTCAGAAACTGATAGATGAAATCCGCGAAGAAAGTCGCGTCCTGCTCGACGCCGTAGAATTGCGCGGTATTCTCGCCGGGCGCGGGACGGCTGTAACCGGTTGAGATCGCATCGACAAACACGAGATCGGTGACGTCGAGAAATGAATCGCCGTTTTCGACTATCGAATAAGGGGCCGGCATCCCAAATCCATCGTCGGTAAGCACGATCCGTTTCGGACCAAGACCCATGTGCGTATACGAAGAAGCAGAACCGGGACCGCCGTTGTAGACGAACGACAGCGGTCGCTTTGTAGCATCCGACTCGTCCTTTGTATAAGCCACAAAGAAGAAGGTGGCTTTGGGCGAGCCGTCATCCGCCTTGATGTTGTAAGTTGCGGCGGTCGCGGTGTAGTTGATCTGCTGTCCGCCAATCTTTGCGCTGTGATGTGTGACGGAAGTCTTTTCCTCCGGCGGCGGCGCAGGCCGCTGCTGGCCCGCGGCGGCGGGCGCCGTTGTCTGAGGCTGTTGTTGTTGTTCGCCTCGGCCGCGCTGCCCGCGCTGCTGCGTGGGGTCAACCTGCGCTTGAGCCGCCGACGCTGTCAGCGCGATCGTAATTGCCAGGGTTAAGATGCGCCTCAATTTCATTTCTCATCTCTCCTTTATTAAATGGCCGTGCTATCGAATCGAGAATGCTGATCCGCTCCACTGAGTTAACCGCGATAGGATTTGAACCCGAGATGTATGACCGACAGTATTTCTCCCGCTCAAGATTGTCAAGAAGTAGAGGCACAGAGAAAGTCGAATTCGAGCACGACCGTTCCTTGTCGCTGACAATTACGCCGTTTACTTGTAACGCCCGCCTCAAGGCGCTGTGACCAGCGGCAGTTCGATGAAACTCGCCTGGCCGGACGCGTGATAAACGCGCTGCACCGCTTTCTTGTAGTCCCCGGGTTTGGCCCAGAAGATGTTCGGCACGAAGGTCTGCGGATTGCGGTCATATAGAGGGAACCAGCTCGATTGGACTTGAACCATTATCCGATGGCCCTTCAGAAAAACATGATTCGCGGTTGGCAGAGCCCAGCGGTAAAGCAGAGGCTGATTCGAAACGAGAGCCCTGGGCGTCTCGAGGCTTTCGCGGTAGCGGCCACGGAAGATGTCGGCGGAGACCATCAACTGATACCCTCCCATCGCCGGCTGAACCGCAACTTCGTCGGGATAGAGGTCGATCACCTTCACCACCCAGTCGGAATCGGTCCCGCTCGTGGAAGCGAGCAGATTTACGATTGGCTGGCCGCTGATTTTCACGGGCGCGGTAATCACATCGGAGACGAACGCGACAACGTCCGGGCGACCAGACGCCTCACGCTGATCATCCACCAGCCACCTCGACCATGATGCGCCGTCGATTGGACGTGCGCGATATGGGACCGGCTTTGCGGGATCCGAGACGTATTCCTCGTACGCCGCATCGCCGGATGCGGGCGCGTTGAAACTCAGCTTGAGTCCGGCGTTGAAATACAAAGGAGTCGCTCGAACCGCGCATCCGCTCGCGCAACCAGCCGGCCACGAAGGCAGACGCAGCCACCTGTTCGTTCCTGTTTCAAAAGCCACGACCGGCGGCATATCCGCTTTCGGTGCACCGTCCTTGAGGTACTGATCGAGGAATGGCCGCAGGATTTCTCGCCGGAAATAGAGTGCCGTATCGCTATCAAATTTGATCGCGCCGAGCGAGCTGCCGTCGCGGATCTCCTGGCCGTGATGCCATGGACCCATCACCAGGAAGACCTTGTCATTGTTTGTGTCTTTTGGCTTGATCGCTTTGTAGACCGCGATGTCGCCGTAGATGTCTTCCTGGTCCCACAGGCTGTGCACCAGCATCACCGGCACTTTCAACGGCTGGGCCGCGAGAATCTTGTCCACTGCCTGATCTTGCCAGTAGGCGTCGTAGCTCGGATGCTCGAGAATCTTTCGCCAGAAGCCCGCTTGTTCGAGCCCACGCCGCCGCCCAAGCTCGCCGGCCGAGCCGGCCTGCATGTACATGTCGTACTCGTCGAAATGACTCGTCCACCACCTGATCTCATTCGCGCGGGTCGCCTCCTGATCGTAGATGTAGCTCAGGCTGCCGCCCTGCCTAAACGCGCCGTTGTGAAACCAGTCATCGCCCATCCAGCCGTCCACCATTGGGTTCATCGGCACGGACACTTTGAGCGCCGGGTGAGGATTGACCAGCGCCATCAACGGCAGGAATCCGTCGTAGGAGATTCCAAGGATCCCGACCTTGCCGTTACTCTCGGGAACATTTTTCACCAGCCAGTCGATTGTGTCGTAGGTGTCGGTTGCGTGATCGACCGGCGTTGGATTTTGGGGACCGTGCACAGGGCGATTCATCACATAGTCGCCCTCCGAGCCGTACTTGCCGCGTATGTCCTCGACCGCGCGGATGTAACCGCCTTCGACGATCACATCGGTGGCGTTATCGTATCCGGTAAGGATCGGGCCCAGGTGAGAACTCTGTGCGTGGCTGGTGAGTTCCGTGGCGTTGTAGGGGGTGCGAGTAAGAAGGATCGGCGCGCGGTTAGCGCCCTTCGGCACGAGTATAACGGCGTGCAGCTTCACGCCGTCACGCATGGGAATCATCACGTCTCGCCTGGCGTAGTCGAAGCCATCGTTGGTTGGTACGAATTTATCCGGCGTTTCGCTGGGCAGCGTGGGATACTGTTTTTTCTGACCGCCCGCTTGAGGGTCTTTCTTTTGATCGGAGTTTGAGGTCTGTGAGAAGACGTTGCCACTCGCCAGGACCGAACAAACGACGATTAGAACAGCTATCATACGCTCACGATTCATAAACTCGCCTCCGAGAGATTCTGGTTTAGAAGCTTACGCCTTTATTACATGACCAGCGACTGATTGTCACCTGCCAAAGAGCGGTCTGGTATCGAAAACGCACGTTCGATGTCGAGATGTGACCGTGAGGCGGTCATCGCCGCTACGTGTCGCACGTTTTAGCGCAGTTGTGCAGATGCAGGCTTTGCTTTCACGGATGGAGTTGAGCGTCAGCAAAATCAATGAACTGCTCGATACGAACCAAAGCGATGTCCGTCGCGAGCCCTTCATCGTTCGCGTCCAGCGCTTGCAGTATGATCTCATTCCATTCTTCGGGCAGGTTCTTGATTGCCCACTTCGCGGCGCGCGGCTTCGACACAATCGTGCCTTTGCTGAACGAATACAGAATCCTGCACAACGTTAACACCGCATAGACGCGATAGGATGCAACGTTCCTCCATTCGCTCTCCGGCTTTTCGCTGATCTCCTCTCTCAGGTAACCGATTTCCCGTTCAAGGGCCTGGAACAGAATCTCGGGAGTTATTGCCGGAACAAATTGCTCGGGCCGGGGGCCGTAGAGAACCAGGCCGCTCTCCAGTACATTCATCCAGATAATTGGGTTCCCATCCGAGCCGCTTCGCTCGAAACGACCAAATTGAAAGAGACAGCCCTTCGAGTCCATCTTCAGAATCTCGTCCTTGATCAGAAACAGGATTTGCAAGCGAGCTGCCCACGGGTTTGACTCCGGCGCGCGAGCGAGCCAATCGCCGAGTCGCCTGAACTGCGAATCGCTCAGCTCCCGGTTTGTCACAACGATGCAGTCGATGTCGCTGCGTTTGGAGTTGAACGAACGCTGCGTAAGTGAGCCGTAAATGTAAATGCCGGCAAGGTTCTTGCCGAGCACGACCGGGAGATGAGCGGTGAGTTCTTGCAGCAGAGCGACTACTTGATTTGGAATGTGCGCCATTGACTGTTTCGAGCAAAGAAGCGAAGTGGTGAGCAGCGAATGAGTATTAATTACGATCTATTTAGTCACCTATATTGTTACTCTTAGTTCGTCGATCCGCCATTCTATGCCAATCACGCCGCAGCTATCGAGTCCAACGGGGTGTGCGGGACTTGCGCCGAACTGCGCCGCCCTCCGTCAGGAGGGCAATGTTTATAGAGTGCGGTTCCCAAGGATGACCGCCCTCCGTCAGGAGGGCAATGTTTATAGAGTGCGGTTCCCAAGGATGACCGCCCTCCGTCAGGAGGGTCATGTCTGCCTTCCAGGATTCATTACACTCTGTTGGGTCACAGACATTGCCCTCCTGACGGAGGGCGGCTTGTGCTCCGGTGAAATCTATAAACATTGCCCTCCTGACGGAGGGCGGTCATCCTTGGGAACCGCACTCTATAAACATTGCCCTC
>DATLWF010000248.1:0-4767 GCA_035576605.1 Blastocatellia bacterium
AGAGCGCTTCCATCAACCGGTTGATCTGATCGCGGCCGCGCCGTGGTGGCAGGTAACTCACCACTCGACGCGAGAAGGCCACCAGTCCGACGTTATCCCCTCCGGCAGCCGCCACGTAGGCAATAGACAGCGTAGCGTTAACTGCGTGATCCAGCTTCGTGAGTTTGCCGATGCGTGCGGTCATCAACCGGCCGGTGTCCAACAGCACGACGATATTCTGACTGCGCTCGATCGTGTACTGGCGAGTAATGACCTTTCCCCGCCTCGCGGTCGCCGCCCAGGATATATGTCGAATCTCGTCTCCAATCACGAACTCGCGCAGTGATTCAAATTCGCGGCCCTGCCCGCGCACGCGCATCCTTCGCAGTCCTGGTTCGGGCCGCCGATTGCGGTGAGCATAAAGCTCATGCTTTCTGGCTTCGCGGATGTCCGGATAGACCTTCACATTTGTTGCGGTAGGATAGGTAATCTGACGCCACAGCAATCCTAGCCGAGTGCGAAATCGCAAAACCGTATTGCCGAAGTCGTATTTGCCACGAGCGGTCGGTAACAAGCTGTATCGCCACGCTCGTGAGCGGCCAACCGGGATCGTCAACTGTGCCTCGCGCGGACTTGTGAGCTCCATCCGCGGCGGGTACTCGTCCTTGACGATGAAGGTGACCTTGCGCTGCGCCCGATTTGCGATTTTGATTGTAACTTCGTTCTCGGAGCCCATCGCGAAGCGCTCTTCCATCTCGCGCTCGACCCGAAAGGAGTTCTCCTTTTCCGAGAGCAGATAGTCGGCGGCGGCGGTCGCCATCAGCGCAACATCGTATAGCAGCGTAACGTAAAGGGCGCCACGGCTGATCCACCCGACCGAAAGCAGGGCAAGCCCGGCGGCGAGCAGCAGGAAGAATCGCGTGGAGAACACGAATCTCAAATCAGGTAATCCTCGTCGATGCTCCCCTCTTTGAGAGTGCCGAGCAGTTCAGCGACGGTGCGAAACTGGGAGATCGTAAAAACGGCCGCGCGGATCTGATATGGCAGCTCAAAACGCTCGAGCGCCTCTTGAGCGGCTATCCACATCTCCTCATCGACCTCTTCGGTGTTCAGGTTGGTGTTGAATTCGCCGTCAGCCGGATATGCGAAGGTCAGCATGTGATAGACCGGGCCGGCGTGCGCGCTGGTATGGATGTCTCTCAACGGAACCAGAAGCTGCGTGTCTATATCAATCCCAATCTCTTCGTGGACTTCACGCCGTGCCGTTGCTCTGATGTCGGTGTCATCGGGATCCAGGCGGCCGCCGGGAAAAACAAACGCGCCGGGGTAGTAGCGGAAGTGCGCCGGCCGGCGGCTCAAGTAGACCTCAATCCCGTGCTCCGTGTCTCTCACGAAGGCCACCGCGGCAGCCGGAATTGGTTCCTTCGCTTCTCTCATAACGACGGGCATAGCACTACAGGGCAAGGTAACACGCGAAGACTTCCTGCTCTTTGCTCTTTGCCCTTGGCGCTTCCCTTCACTTTGCCCACGCCATACCGTCAGGCTCTCGACCTGGTTCGATCGTTGCCGTAATGGTGAAATCTTCGAGGTTGATCACCGAAACTTTGTTGGCTTGAGTCGAGGCGACGAACGCGCGACGCCCATCCGGCTGCATCAGAATGCCCGCGGGCACGCCGCCGACCGGAATGCGCTTAAGCTCTTTGCGAGTGGCTGCTTCGAACACGACGACATCACTGCCCTGCGAATCCGAAACCAGAACGCACCTGCCATCCGGCGTGAACTTCACTCGAATCGGCGCGCGGCCCACCTTGAGCGTCTGTTTGACCTGTTCGGTCGCCGTGTCGATAATCGAGAGCCCTCCGTCCCCGCGATGGGCGACCCAAACCTCGCGCTCATCGGGAGAAAGGCCAATGCCCTCCGGACTTTTTCCAACGGCAATCTGTGTGATCTTCCACGCGCTCTGTCCCTTTGCGGGATCGAATGCGCTCACGGTGTCCGAATCGCGGTTCGCGGTGTAGATCTTCCCTGATGTCGAGGCCACTACGACCATGTGAGTGCCCGCCTGCCCGGTGCCCATTGTCCAGTCAACCCGTCCGACGACCGGATCGTATCGGGCCAAGGCCCTGCTGCCTTCGATCGTGAAGTAGATCTTTCCGCCCGACTCAGCGATTCCGTGCGGCCGCAACAAAGCGCCCAGATCAACTCGCTTGACTTCTTTTCTTGAGGCTATATCAATTACCGAAATAGTGTTGCCGGGCCGATCGGCGGTGCCGTAGTTGCACACGAAAGCGAATTGCCCGTCCGCAGAGGCAGTGAGCTCGTGAGGAGCTTCGCCCGTAGGTACGCGCGCCAGCACCTTGAGCGTTGCCGGATCGATGATCGCAAGGGTACTTTCGGATTTGTTCAGCACGAGGAGCGAGCCGTGATCTGATCCTGACGCCGAGGATGCTAGTTGCGCCGAAGCGAGAACGACCAGCACGATCGGCGCTACGAGCTTAGGGAAGAGGCTTTTCATGTTTCGGTGAACCTCCGGCGGTTGATCACACTAACGCGACAAAGCCAGAATCCGGAGACGTGTTGCGGTTGCCCATCAACGGGCGAGAGCGACGACCTTCTCTGCGGCGTCTTTCATTCCAGAAGCGGAAACAAATCCTAAGCCGGACTGCTGGATGACTTCGCGGCCCTTTTCAACATTTGTGCCTTCGAGGCGAACGACAACCGGAACTTTCACGCCGATGTTCCGGGCGGCTGCGACAACTCCGGACGCGACCATATCCGTGCGCACGATCCCGCCGAAGATGTTGATCAATACAGCGCGGACGTTCTTGTCCGAGAGCAGAATCCTGAACGCGTTCTCGACCCGCTCCTGCGAAGCCCCGCCGCCGACATCCAAAAAGTTCGCGGGCTCTCCGCCGGCGAGCTTGATGATGTCCATCGTAGCCATCGCCAGACCCGCACCGTTCACCATGCAGCCGATATTACCGTCGAGCTTAATGTAGTTCAGGTCGTGCTTCGAAGCTTCGATCTCGAGCGGTTCTTCTTCATTCAGGTCGCGAAGATCGGCGTAGTCCTTGTGTCGGAAGAGTGCGTTGTCGTCGAAGTTCAGCTTCGCATCGAGCGCGTACAACTCGCCGTCTTCGGTGAGCAGGAAAGGGTTGATCTCGGCGAGCGATGCGTCCAGATCAACATAGGCGCGATAGAGCGCGGTCATGAACTTCGCCGCATTGTTCACGGCCTCTTTTGGAAGCCCGATGCCGAATGCCAGCTTGCGCGCTTGAAAGGCTTGAAGGCCGACCGCGGGATCGATCGTTTCTTTGAGAATCTTCTCAGGCTCATTCGCGGCGACCTCTTCTATCTCCATGCCGCCGGCTGACGACGCCATGAAGACCAGCCGTGAGGTGGCGCGATCCAATACAATGCCGAGATAAAACTCTTGCTTGATCTTGAGAGCCTCCTCGATCAAAACGGTTCGGACCTCGCGGCCTTCGGGACCGGTCTGATGAGTGACCAGCTTCATGCCGATAATGTTACGGGAGATCTCAATCGCTTCGTCGAGCGAGCGGGCGAGCTTGACACCGCCGCCTTTGCCGCGCCCTCCCGCGTGAATCTGCGCTTTGACAACGACGGGAAGCCCGAGTTGCTCGACTGCCGCGCGGACCTGTTCTTCGTGATTGACGACTACGCCTCGCGGCACTTTCACTCCGTACTTGGCGAGAAGCTGTTTGCCCTGATATTCGTGGATTTTCATGGGTAGTTAGTCAGTAGTTAGTCAGTAGTCCGTGGGCCGTAGTCAGGTGGTCCGTAGCCCTTAATTAGTCAGCGGTCTGTAGGAGCATTTGCCCTCAGCTTTTCGTTTTCACTACGGAGTACGGAGTACGGAGTACGGACTACGGGCTATTTTTCCTGCTGCGGTCCGGGGCCGGTCGCGCGCTGCTGAATGGTAAAAACGTAAACGCCGCTCGAGAAGCTACCCAGATACATACGATCCCGATCGAACGGATCAAAGCTTAAAGTCCACACTCGATTCGATGGCAGCTCAACGTCTACGCGCTCCCAAATGTAGCCTTTGTCAGTCGAGCGATACACTCCGCCGTGAGAGTATTCGGCTGCCATCACTTCATCCGGGTTGGTCGGACTGATGACCACTGACGTGAAATCCCCCGAGGGTAGTCCGCCGCCACGCCGCACCCACGTGCGTCCTCCGTTTGTCGAGCGAAAGATGTACTGGTTGGTACCCACGATTATTAGCTGCGCATCGCGCGGGTCCTGGGCAATTGCCTTCACCGACATATCGCTCGGTCCCCGTTCAGCGTGCTGCCACGTTTCGCCGCTGTCATTTGAGACATATAGACCCTGTTTGGTTCCGGCAAGTATTTTTCTCGGCGTGTCCTTGTGAGTCGAGATCGAGAAGACGGGACCGCCGGCTTCGTAACCGTCGATGACGAGCTTCTGCCATCCCTTCGAGTCATCGAAGGTCCGGTAGAGACCGTCCATCGTCGCAGCGAGCAGCCCGAGGTGCCCCTCTGCGTCGGCGAAGCTGGTGATGTCGTCAACCTGGCGGGTCAACTGAACAAATCCCGGCGCCAGAGCCGTTTCTACCTTTGGCTTTTCTTTTTTCACAGGGCGTTTTTGAGCCGGTTTCCCGGATCTCTGAATCGATGCCCGTTTTGAAGCTGCGATCGTTTCGTAGCGGCCAAGCGGGGTTGGCGACCAGTTAGCGCTGACTCGCCGGGAACGTGTGCTTTGGGCGGGCGGCTTCTCGACTTTCTTGATTTGCTCGACCCCAGT
>DATLWF010000249.1:0-14166 GCA_035576605.1 Blastocatellia bacterium
CTTGGTCGTCTTAGCGAACTTCGACGCGCGCGCGCAGACTTCCCAGAATAGCACTTCACCTTTGGCCCGATCCTCGAGGCTGATCAACCCTAGGTTGAACTGCGTGTGCAACTCGTCCTTGTGGTCGAGCGAGTCGTGATAGTACTCGCGGTAGTTCTTCGCGTTTATGTCGTCGTACAACGCCTTGAGCTCTACGATCACCTGGGGGTCGTCCTCATCGACGCTGACCTCGGGTCGATCGTCGGCGAAGGTCTCAATCTCGTCGCGGATCGATGTAACGAACACCGCGTGATACGCAGCCATCACGCGCCCGCTTTCCGTCACCAGGTTTGGCTCGGGCACGTTCTCATCATCGCAGACAGATTTGATGGTGTAGACCACGTCGTTGGCGAATTCCTGGGTGGTGTAGTTGACTGACGACTCGAAGGTAGTCTTCGATCCATCGTAGTCAACGCCCATACCACCGCCGATATCCAGGAACTCGACGTCGATGCGCATCTGGCGAATTTTGGCGTAGACCCTGGCGGCCTCTTTCATCGCCGCTTTGACGCGCTTGATGTCTGTGATCTGCGAGCCGATGTGAAAGTGCAGCAACTTTAACAGGTCGGTCATCTGAAACTCGCGGAGCAAGCGAATGCATTCGAGCATCTCCGACGGTGTAAGCCCGAACTTTGCCGACTCGCCCCCCGACGAGGCCCATTTGCCCGAGCCCTTTGAGTAGAGTTTCGCGCGAATGCCAATACTGGGACGAACGCCAGTCTCCTGCGAGCGCCGGATGATCATCTTGAGCTCGTTGAGCTTTTCGACGACGATAATGACGCGCTTTCCTATTTGAACCCCAAGCAACGCAAGGTTAATGAACGCTTCATCTTTAAATCCGTTACATACGAGCAGCGACTCGGGTGTCTGGTCGAGCGAAAGCGCCGCGTATAGCTCAGCCTTCGAGCCGCACTCGACGCCGAAATTGTACTTGCTGCCTTCGCGCAGAAATTCTTCGACCACTTCGCGGCGAGGATTGACCTTCATCGGAAAGACGCCGAAGTGGCCGCCGGCATAGCTGAATTCGCGCGACGCATCCTGAAACGAACGCTGAACTTTTTTGAGCTGGTTGGTTAGAATTTGCGGGAAGCGAAGCAGTACGGGAAGCTGTAGCCGGCGCCCATCGACGAGGTCGTCTATGAGTTCCTTTACGTCTACGGACCTGGGGTCTCCCTCGGCAGGGCGCACAGCTAGATGCCCTTTTCGGTTTACCTCAAAGTATCCTGCTCCCCAGTTCTCCACACCATAGGTCTGAATGACCTCATCCAGTGTGATGTTCTTCATCTAAGCGCCTTCCCTGCCGGAACTCATACGCATGCCTTGAGAATCGATATGCCTGTAAGCCTTGAAATTTATCAGATTTAACGGGAGGGTGTCTACAACTATTTTTTTGAGCCTTTCTTCAATACCCCCGCTCCTGGAGCGTTTGCATCTGATCTCGACTGGCCTTATCTTTGTCTACAGGCACGAAAGCTCGACCCAAATAATCACCGCGTGAGGAAGCCGTATGCAAAGAATCTCAGAACTTCACGTCAACGGAAACAAGCTCAGAATCGATGCCGACACGGATCGAAGCCTGCTCAGCGTCTTGCGGGATGATCTGGACCTGACCGGGAGCAAATACGGTTGCGGTGAGGGCCAATGTGGCGCGTGTACGGTGCTCATCGATGGCCAGGCGACTCGATCCTGCATCACGAAGCTCGGCGCTGCCGCTGGAAAGAAGATCACCACGATCGAAGGCATCGAGAAGAGCGGCCGCCTTCACCCGATTCAGGAGGCGTTCCTCGAAGCGGACGCGCTTCAGTGCGGCTACTGCACTCCGGGAATGATCATGTCCAGCGTCGCGCTGCTCAGCAAGAACCCGAACCCCAGCGAGCTGGAGATCGTGCGATTCATGGACGGCAACGTCTGTCGCTGCGGAACCTACCCACGAATCGTGAGTGCGATCCGCAAGGCCGCGCAGTCGATGAGAGGAGGCGGCAAATGAGCAAGCACATTGATGATTCGATTGAGGTCGAGCGGTACGAACTTTTCGCCCAGCCCGCTCATCACTTCAACCTCGAGCTCGAGCGGCGCGACTTCTTCAAGCTTCTTGGCGGCGGCCTGGTGCTGGTGTTGACGCTGGATGCTTTTGGCTCACAAGAATCGGGCCGGCAAGAGGGTGAGTCCGGGCGCCGTGCGCAGGGCAACTCGACGCCCAAAGACATCGCCGGATGGTTGCACATCGGAGAAGACGGCTCGATTACCGCCTTCACCGGTAAGGTTGAGTTTGGTCAAAACATCCGCACATCGCTTTCTCAAGTCGTGGCCGAAGAGCTTCGCGTTCCAATCTCATCGATCCGTCTGACTATGGGTGACACCGATCTGACCCCCTTCGATATGGGGACTTTCGGCAGCCGCACGACGCCGACGATGGCTCCGCAGCTACGCAAAGCCGCGGCCGCGGCGCGCGAGGTGTTGATCGATCTTGCTGCGGAGGAGTGGAAAGTCGATCGCGCTTCACTGGCGGTGAAAGATGGAAAGGTGATCAACGAGCGGTCAAGACAGTCGCTCGATTTCGGCAAGCTAACCAGGGGGCAGAAGCTGCTAAAGGTAATTTCTGAAAACGCAGCCACCACTCCCGCCGATCAGTGGAAGATCGCCGGAAAGTCGGTTGCTAAAGTCGACGGCCGGGACTTCGTGACCGGCAAGCATCGCTATACTTCTGACACCAGGCCTCTGGACATGCTCTTTGGCCGAGTTGTGCGACCCTCAGCATTCAACGCGGCGCTTGTGTCTGTTGATTCACGCGAAGCCGAAGCGATGCCCGGAGTAAAAGTCGTTCGCGACGGCAGTTTCATCGGCGTCGCCGCGCCCAACGCGCAAACCGCAGCGCGCGCGGCATCCGCGATCAAGGCTGAATGGAAAGCGGAGCCGCAGCCCTCGGCCACAGAGCTTTTCGATTACCTCAGGAAACAAGCCGCCCCCTCGCCGCAAGCGAACGTGCGCGGGTCGATCCCCGAAGGACTGGCCAACGCCGACAAGAAGCTCGAGCAGACTTACACCGTGGCCTACATCGCTCACGCGCCGCTTGAGCCTCGTGCCGCGGTCGCCGAATGGAGCAAGGGGAGGCTGACGGTGTGGACGGGAACGCAGCGGCCGTTCGGAGTTCGCGGTGAGCTTGCCGAAGCGTTTCGAATTCCGGAAGAGCGGGTTCGCGTGATCGTTCCCGACACCGGCGCGGGCTACGGGGGCAAGCACACAGGCGATGTCGCCGTCGAAGCAGCTCGACTCGCACAGGCGGCCGGCAAAGCTGTGAAGCTCCTGTGGACGCGCGAAGAGGAATTCACCTGGGCATACTTTCGTCCCGCCGGCGTGATCGATGTTTCAAGCGGCGTGCGTGATGACGGAGCCATCACCGCGTGGGAGTTTCATAACTACAACTCGGGGTCAGCGGGCATTCAACATCGGTACGGTCTGCCGAATCAGAAAATCGTATTTCACCAGGCCAAATCGCCGCTGCGGCAGGGCTCTTATCGAGGTCTTGCGGCGACCGCCAATCACTTCGCGCGAGAGGTTCACATGGATGAGCTGGCGCACGCTGTGAAGATGGACCCGCTCGAGTTTCGATTGAAGAATCTGAAAGACGAGCGGATGAAAGCGGTGTTGACCGCGGCCGCGAAAGCCTTCGGCTGGGGTAAGGGCAAGAGCGCCCCAAATTGCGGCAATGGAATCGCCGCTGGCTTTGAGAAGGGCGGATATGTAGCCACGTGCGCGGAAGTCTCGGTCGACCGTGAGAGCGGCAAGGTGAAGCTCATGCGCGTGGTCGAGGCATTTGAATGCGGCGCGATCGTCAATCCCGATCAACTCAAGAACCAGATCGAGGGCTCAATCGTGATGGCAATTGGAGGCGCGCTGTTTGAAGCGATCGACTTCGATAATGGCAAGATCGTGAACGGCCGCTTCGCACGATATCGAGTCCCTCGCTTCAGTGATGTTCCGGCGATCGAAACGGTGTTAGTGGATCGCAAGGACCTTCCCTCGGCAGGCGCGGGAGAGACTCCGATCGTGGGGCTGGCGCCTGCGGTTGGAAACGCGATCTTCGAGGCGGTTGGGATTCGGCTGCGGTCGCTTCCGATGGCGCCGAACGGGTTAAAGACCTAGCCGCGTCGCGCCGCAAGAAATGATCGGCGGTCGAGCAGTAGTCAGATAGCGAGCTATTCTGAACGAGATATGTCCCGAGCTAACCTGCTCATGCCTAGCGTCATCGGCGGTATCGTGATCGCGATCGCGCTGACAGCCATAGCCTTCTCCGTTGACAATAAGAAAATATCCGGTGCGTTGCTGTGGCAAGATACTGTCTTGGTATATCTCGTTGGGCCTGGACCCGTCCTCTATACCGACGCGCAGGGGAAGCCGCACTATGAAGGGACCCCGATCCATCTGCTCATCTTACCTGTAGGATTTCTACTGAGCATTCCAATTTACTCAGCGATCAGCTACTTAGCGTTGCAGTTGTTCCTTCGCCGCCGTGATCAACTAGAAAGCGCACCTTAAACCCTCTGTGATTGTCAATTCTCCCGCCCTCTCGGTTGTCAACGGTCATCCGGTCCTCTACAATTTCACATTACTCATTGGCTAGGATTCCTCGGCGCGCAAGGGCGCTGACTAAGAACGTAATTTTCGGAGGCTACCAAGTTATGTTGAAGTTCCTCAGAGGGCGCAAGCGAACTCGCAATGCGGTATTGGTGATTTTCATCGGGCTGTTGACCCTGAGCCTTGTGGCGCTGTTTTCGGCGTCAGGGAGCGGCGCGAAGATGTTCGGAGGCGCCGTAGGCAGCGACACGGCGATCGCCAGGGTGGGCAGCTACGAGGTGACTGCCCAGGATCTCAAGGCTGCGTTAACAAACTTCGGTCAGCAGATCTCTCAGGGACAGGGCCGGCAGGCCAAGCAGGATCTGAGCACGCTGTACGATATGTATGGCCCGCAGGTGCTTGATGGCCTTATCCGTCAGAAACTGATTCTCTACCAGGCAGAGCGGCTGAACCTCGGCGCGAGCGACAGCGAAGTCCAGTCGCGATTGAGGCAGATGTTCAACCCGTGGCCCGGGGCTGAAGCATATCGCTTGCGATTGCAGCAGTATCAACCCGGCATGACACCGGTCCGCTTCGAAGACGAACTGCGCGGGTCGATAGCACAGGAACACCTGCGCAGCTTTATCACTGCCGCAGTGAGCGTCGATCCAAAAGAGGTCGAAGAAGACTATCGCCGCAACAATTCCAGCTACGAGGTGCGATGGGTGGATGTAGATCCGAATGCCCTTCGCGACAAGGTGCAGGTCAACGAGCAGGATTTACGCGCATACTTCGACGGTCACAAGGGCGATTTCAAGATCACCACTGAGCAGCGCCGGGCCAGTTATATCTTCGTCGACCAGAGCAAGGCGGGAGAGGCCATCCAAATCTCGGACGACGAGCTGAAACAAGACTTCAATGCTGAGAGCTTCATCAAGCAGGTGCGCGCCAGCCAGATCGTGATAAATGCCCCCAAGCCGGAAGCAAACGAGAAAAAAGACAAGAGCGCTCCCGAGGAGAAGAAGGCCGTTGATCCCGAAGAGGAAATAAGGAAAAAGGCGCAGGGCATAACGCAGCGTGCGCAGACTTCGGAGGGCAAGCCTGGTGAGGATTTCGCGAAGCTCGCTCGCGAGTTCAGCGAGGACGCGAAGACCAAAGCCAGCGGCGGCGATCTCGGATGGATCAGCAAGGACGCCAAGCGAGAGGCGGACGATCCACTGAACCGCATCTTCAACATGAAAAAGGACGAGGTGAGCCAGCCGATCAAGAAAGGCGACAAGTACTACATATTGAAAGTCACCGACCGTAAGATCCCGACATTCGCCGATGCCCGCGACGAGCTGCTAAAAGCGGCTCGCTCCCGCAAAGCCTACTCCAAGGCTGAAAACATCGCGACCGAAGCCGAGCAGAAACTCAAGGAGAGCAAGAACGCCGAAGCAGTGGCCGCCGAGATCAACCATCAGTACGGCGCTCAGGTGGCTGCGGTGAAAGACACCGGCTTTTTCGCAAAAGGCGACACGCTACCGGATCTCGGCGCCGCTTCAGAGCTCGAGTCTTCAATCTTCGAGCTTCAGAACACTGGCGACGTCGGGGACTGGATGCCTATCGACAAGGGATTCGCGGTCCCCCAGTACGCAGAAAGGCGCGATCCGCACGAGCCGGCATTCGAAGAGGTGAAAACGAAGGTTGAGACTGCCTACCGCGCCGAGAAATCAAAGGAACTTGCAGCCCAGCGCGCCAAAGAACTTGCGAAAGCTCAAAACGCGGAGGAACTCAAGAAACTCGCCGATTCGATGGGTTTGAAGACCGACGAAAGAGCGGGGCTCAAAGCCACCGAATCCATAGGCGTGCTTGTGAGCGAATTTGAACGCGCTCCGGTGTACAAGCTCAATGTTGGCGAAGTGACCAGGGAGCCAATCAAGACTGATAATGATGTTTTCGTAGTTGCGGCGCTCAAAGGCCGGAAGGACGCCGATATGGGCGAACCTTTCCAGAAGGAACGCGCGTCGATCGAGCAACGGCTGCTGGATGAAAAGCGCAACACCTTCTTCTCTACTTACCTGGCAATGACCCAGAAGCAAATGACGGACGAAGGCAAGATCAAGCTATACGACGATGCGATAGCGACGGCGCTGGAAACAGGTGGGGCGCCGTCCCAAACAGGACAGCCTCAGCTACCCACTCGATCTGGCGGGAGCCCGCGTCGCACGCCTCAGGGACCGCAAGGGAATCCGAGAACTCTGCCGGGCAAGCGCTAGGACTCTGGAGTGCGGCGACACGTCGCCGCACTCCAGGCGCGCTCTTCCGGCTTGAAATGCTCGCGGCCATCTTCTATCCTCGCGCAGAAATCAAACCCAAATTCTAAACCCCGGAGTTAGAGCATGCGCCGTTCACTGATCGTCGTGTCTCTGAGTTTGATCTGCGCCGCAGCCATTGTCGCTTCTGGCGCGAACGCGCGAACTCAATCTTCGACTCCAGCCGAACCTTCCAGCTCGTCTTCCGGCCCGGTGATCGAAAAAGAACCGGTGAAGAGCTATTCACTCCCGCCTGAGAAGTACGAGAAGGCGGTGGCATACTCGAGGACGCAGTACACGCTGCACTTCGTCGGCGTCATCTACTCACTGCTCTTGCTGTTGATCATCCTGTCGATGCGAATCGCACCGGCATTGCGCGATTGGGCTGAGCGAGTCTCGCGGAGGCGCATCGTTCAGGCGATTGTGTTTGTACCTCTGCTTCTGCTCACATTCGATGCGTTGAGGTTTCCGCTGGACGTTTATCAACATCACCTCGCCGTTCATTACGACATATCGGTGCAGGGTTGGAGCTCGTGGTTCTGGGATTGGACCAAGGGCGAGTTGATTCAGTTCGTCATTGCGTCAATTCTCGCTTATATCCTCTATGGCGTGATCCGCCGTAGCCGGCGCCGCTGGTGGTTATATTTTGGACTCGCGTCCTTCCCAATGCTCGTCTTTTTGTTGTTCATCTCGCCGGTGATCATCGATCCTCTCTTCAACAGGTTTGAGCCTCTCGAGGCAACTCAGCCCGATCTGGTTGCCGAAATAGAGAAGGTTGTAAACCACGGCGGACTGGATATCCCCCGCCAGCGGATGTTCGAGATGAAAGCCAGCGAGAAAGTGAGCACGATCGACGCGTACGTCACTGGCTTCGGCGCCTCGAAGCGGGTCGTCGTCTGGGACACAACTATCGCGAAGATGACATCGCCGCAGACTATGTTTGTCGTCGGGCACGAGATGGGTCATTACGTGCTCGGCCACATATCGAAAGGAATCGCGTTCGCCGGTGCTTTGATAATAGTGGGTTTGCTGCTGGTTCACTTTGTTATTAATCGAACGCTCGCTCGAAAGCAGAGGCGCTGGGCGTTGCGCGGTTTGGACGATTGGGCGTCGCTTCCCGCATTCCTGCTGTTCATCTATCTGTTTTTCTTCTTAGCCGAGCCGGCCTTCAACACCTTCAGCCGTTATCAAGAGCATCAGGCGGACGTCTATGGCCTGGAGGTAACTCACGGCATCATCTCCAACTCCTCCGCAACCGCAGCCGAAGCCTTTCAGATCCTGGGCGAAGTCGATTTAGCAGACCCCAATCCGAGCACCTTCATCAAGGTCTGGCTCTACAGTCACCCGCCCTTGGCCGAGCGGCTGAAATTCGCACGCGAATACGATCCGTGGTCAAAGGGTCAACCAACGATGTTCGTGCGATAGCTTCTCAAAACCCGGTCCTGGAGGGTCGGCGTCTCTGACTGACTGCCCTTTACACTAGCGGCTATTTTCTTTCTCGCGCGAAATGCCCCGCAGGTGCAATTCCTGTGCTCCCGGGAGCTTTTCTACCTTCTTGAAATCTGCCGGGACGTCGAACGTATCGGGCGCAACGTCGATGCGAACTTCTCGGCGCTCGGTTATCACTCGTCCCGATCCCTGATCGGCTTCGCACTCGACCCTGAGGATGAGACCGGACAGGTCGCGCGCGCGAAAACTTCGAGTCGTTTCGACGTGTCCGTCGTCGAAGATCGCTCGTTGCTCGTAGACCGCGCACGAGTGGCCATCGATTACTGCAGGGGCAAGCACTCGAGTCTCAACGCGCGTGGGCGTCTGCGAGTTACCAAACTCATGGTCGATCGCTTGAACGGTGGTTTCTCCAATATCGGGGCCCGCCGCATTCCGGGCGCTGGAAACATCGTGTGGATTGCTCGCTCCAGTGGGCGATTCAGGTGAGTGACTGAGTGTAATCTCGAACTCCACGTAAGCTCGCCCGTCGAGATCGAGCAAAAAACTCTTTCCGAGATCGGGCCTCCAAATCAGCGCGCGATTCCGACCTTCTTCAGTCCACTCCTCTCGGCGCTTTTCACCTGAGCGAGTTTCGCGAGAGACGCTTGTTTCGCGACTTGTCCCGCCTTCAACTATGCGAACCACCGTCGCCGAGTACTGCTCTGGTTCGCCGGCTGGTTCGAAGTTGGTATCACCGTTACCGGGCGGCACACGGTTGCGACATCCGTTCGTGAGTACTACCGACATGGCCACCAGGACGACAACCCACGAAGTGAGACGTGATTCCCGTCGCAAAAGCATTACGAGTTGATTCTAACATCCCTGGGAGCAGGCATTCCTGGGAGCGCAGGGGACTCAGTTCTATTTTCTATTTTCTATTTTCTATTTGTCATTGACTGATTTTCTTCAATAGCAAATGAAAAATAGAAAATGGAAAATAGAAAATAGAACTGGCTCCCGGGGATGTTGCGCTCCAAGAAAGCGAAGGCGCCGGGCCGCGTTTCCCCGGTTGCAAGGGGGAACGGCAGAGCGGCCCGGCTGTAGGCGAGGGGGTAAGCTACGCGGTGGGGGTGGGGCGGCCTCGTTTGAGAAACAGGACAGGCCGCCCCGGACGTTGAGAACTAATGAGCCGCCGTCAGCACAACGACTTCACGTCCGTCGTCAAGCCGCGACAGGTGCTCGTTTTCAGTACGAATGCAGCGCAGGCTGACACGGTCGTTCCTGCGGGCGTCCTTGAATTCCGGCTCGGCCTTCCTCATATTCATTCCGAACGTGATCCGGAAGGTTTCGCCTTTGGGCACGTAAACAGAATATAGCTTCTTCGACCACTGGTCCTCGACGAGCAGTGTCCGAGCTTTCTGGTTCACCTGAAGCACCTGACCCTCGATCTTCAGGTACTTGCTGGAGCGCTCGCTTTTTGGTGCGCTCATCGCCAAAGTCGCCATCGCGAGCATCAGGGTTACGGCAAGAGCAACGCTACGTTGTGTGATACGTTTCATGATTAAAGTCTCCTTTGAAGAGTCCGACAAACTTCAGTTTGTCGCGGGTTCTGAGTTAAGCCGATTGCGCGAGCCGGCGACAAACTTCAGTTTGTCGTACACCACGGCGCTGCTTCGGATCGGGGCGAGGCTCATCCAGGCCTCGCCCCAAGGGGCGAGTGACAATCGACCACGCTTTTAGCGGGCTGCGGCCGACAAAACGATGACCGAGCGGCCGTCCTCGAGTCGGGCCAGGTGTTCCGTGGCGCCGCGTTCGCAGCGAATTTCGACGCGCTCGCCGATAAACACATCACCGAATCCCGGCTCAGTCATTCGCATATATCTGCCAAAGGTAATCTTGAACGTCACCGCCTCGGGAACTTCGATAAGATAAAGCTTATTAGAGAGACGGTCCGTTACCAGCAACGTCCGATCCTTGGTGTCAATCTGAATAACAGTGCCGGCAACTTTGAAATACTTGTTCGCGCGCTCAGCCTTCGGCGCAGCAAGCGCAAGCGTGCTGAGCAGTGTGAAGGCTGCGACGATAGATGCAAATCTCGTGATAGTTCTCATGATCATTCTCCTCTCTTCCGGCCGTCCGCGATTAAATTGGGGGCGAGGTCTGAAGGCTTCGGCCTCGCCCCGAGCGGTTGACATCTTCGGAAGACGTGCGCAGTCTACATCCAGCGCGATCCGCGTTGTAGAGCGCTTCCCGCAAATGTTCACGACGCGACCCGCACAATGAAACTGTGGGATCCCGCAGTTCGAATGGCAGCTCCCCATCGTACTGCGGTTACGGAGAATCGACATTGAACACCCAGGGCGAACTAATTGAGGGCTTGCTTCAGTTTGTGACGCTGGCGGAAGGCGAGCGCAAGCTGCTTGCGGCCGATCTCCACGATCAGACGCTGTCGGACCTCCGCGAGCTTGCGAGACTCGCGCGGCGATTGTTCGACAAGCCCGAAGACGCTATGACGCAAGAGGTTCGCAACGGGCTTGCGAAGCTCATTTTTGGCCTGGATGCGACGATGGACGAAGTGCGTCGCGCGATGGAGAACCTCAGCCCGTCGGCGCTCGACACGCTCGGGCTCGTTCCGGCGATCGAGAGTTGTCTTACTCGCACGTCGCAGGCGTGTGAGCGCCCGTTCTTAACTCGGTTCGCCTGCCCTGCGAAGATGGACGATATAGAGCTCTCTGAAACCGACCAACTCCTGGTTTATCGAATCGTGCAGGAAGCGCTCAACAACATTTCCAAACACGCATCCGCGCGGTTCGTCGAGATCGTGATAATGCGAGACAGTGACAGTCTATTGATAAGGGTCAGCGATGACGGGCGCGGCATGACGATATCGGGTGACCTGCGTCGGGCCCGCGGGATCGACAACATGCGCTACAGAGCGCGCCTGATCGGCGCCGAACTGACCTGGTTGAGAGCTACGGGCCGGCGAGGCACGGTAGTCGAACTGCGACTGCCGATTCAGACGGAAAGATGATGCGTGAAGCGTGAAGTAGGCTCGTGGTCGGGAAGGGTGGCTTGCCCCCGCTCCTGCCAAAGAGTCAACTCACTTGCGGGAGCAGCCGGGGGCAAGCCACCCTTCCCGACCACGAGCCTACTTCACGCTTCACGCATCACCTTTCACGCATCACGCGTCAGGTCTTTTCTTATGAGCATATTAATTGCCGAAGACATGGCCTTTCAGCGCGACTATCTTCGCGCGATTATTACCGACAACTTCCCCGACGCGGGGCCGGTGATCGAAGCCTCCGATGGCAACACCGCCGTGGAGTTTGCTTTGAAACACCGCCCTTTGCTCGCGGTGCTCGACATCAAACTGCCCGGGCTTTCCGGAGTAAAGGCCGCGCGCCAAATCTGGTCCGACCTAAGGTTGGCGCGGATTATTTTCTGGTCGCAGTACAAGGACGAGATCTACATCCGTGAGCTTGCACGCATAGTGCCCGGTGAAACCGTCTACGGCTATGTGCTTAAGTCATCGACCGACGACAAGCTCATAGCAGCGCTTCGCGCGGTGCTTGTGGATGAACAGTGCTGGATCGACCCGGAGATTCGATCCGTTCAGTCGCGAGCGACGAATCGCACGTCGGGTCTTACTGACATCGAGTACGAAGCTCTTCTCGACATCTCACTGGGATTGACCGACAAAGCCATCGCCCGGCGCAGATACTTGAGCGAGCGCGGCGTACAGAATCGGCTTCGCGAGCTTTACGCGAAGCTGTCAATAGACATCGACCAAATCGTCGACGAACGTTGGGGCAGCACCTACAGCCCGCGTTCGCGAGCTATCTCAATCGCGATGCAGCGCGGACTGATCAATGCCGACGAGCTCACGCGTGAGAACGAAGCGCTCCAGCAATGGCTTCAACGCGAGAACGCACTCCCCTCGTAGACATGTTGTTACCGGTCAACACAATCATCTCTCACTATCGAATCCTGTCACGCATAGGAGCGGGCGGGATGGGTGACGTTTATCTCGCCGAGGACACACGTCTGGGGCGCCGCGTCGCGCTCAAGATCCTGCCCGAGCAGTTCAACAGCGACGAAGACAGGCTGCGCCGCTTCGAACAGGAGGCTCGCGCAGCTTCGGCTCTCAATCATCCGAACATCATCACCATCCACGAAGTAGGCTCGGATGAAGGCACTCGCTTCATCGCGACGGAGTTCATCGAAGGCGAGACGATGCGTCAGAAGCTGAAGCACGCCGAG
Organism: Blastocatellia bacterium; assembly: GCA_035576605.1. GTDB lineage: Bacteria > Acidobacteriota > Blastocatellia > UBA7656 > UBA7656 > Onstottus_A. The sequence continues at coordinate 12,576 of DATLWF010000249.1, forward strand.
CTCGGCTTGCGAGAGGCCATTGATGTTGCCATTCAAGTCGCGCGAGCGCTGGCCGCCGCGCATCGCGCCGGCATCGTTCATCGAGACATCAAACCCGAGAACGTAATGCTGAGGCCTGATGGCATCGCCAAGGTGCTCGACTTCGGCGTCGTCAAGCTCACCGAGGAGTTCGCCGATAACGTGTCCGGCCCGCACCCGGCCGAGTCTGAAGAAGGAGACATCGCTACATTTGGATTGGTCACCACCGAAGCTAATATTGTGATGGGCAGTCCTAACTACATGTCACCCGAGCAGGCGCGTGGGTTCGCGGTTGACGCAAGGACCGACATCTTCAGCCTCGGCGCGCTTATCTACGAAATGCTCACAGGAGAGATGGCGTTCAAGGGCGCATCCGTAAGCGACGTCATTGTGTCGATACTCGAACGCCGGCCCCCGCCACTTTCAGAGTTGCTGCCGGAAACTCCACCAAAGGTTCAGGACATTGTGGACCGCGCGCTGGCTAAGGATATCGCAGCGCGATATCAGACTGTCGATGATCTGCTCGACGATCTCACACGGCTCATGCGCAGATTGGAGCCCGAATCGGGGCTTGATGATTCCGGGCAGAGGGCACGCCTTGAAGACACGGCGACCCCGACGAGCCGGCAAACGCGCGACACCGCGCCGGAGTTCGCGGTCCGAAGCGATCATGTCGCTACAGTGCGGGTTACCTCCGCTGCGGAGTACTTCGTCGGTGAAATCAAGAGTCATAAACTTGGATTGATCCTCGGGGCGACGTTGATACTCCTCCTGGCGATGGTCCTTGCGTATTTCGCGTTTTCTGGCGGGACACGCCCGATAGACTCGATTGCTGTGCTGCCATTCACGAATCTCAGTTCCGATCCGAACACGGAATACCTGAGCGAAGGGCTGACCGAGAGCCTTATCAACAACCTCTCGCAGTCACGCAACCTGAAGGTGATGTCGCGCAATTCCGTATTCAAGTACAAAGACCAGGATGCGAACGCGAGAACAGTCGGCCGCGACCTTGGCGTACACGGCGTGCTGACTGGGAGGATCGCGCAGCGCGGAGAAAGCATCTCGATCAGCATAAACCTGATAGACACGCGAGACGACACCCAGGTTTGGGGGGAGCAGTACAACCGTCGAATGGCCGACCTTTCTATGCTGCAGGAGGAGATCGCAAGGCAAGTTACCGAGCGGCTGCAACTCCGTTTGAGCGGCGAAGACCAGAAGCGAGTCACCAGGCGGTACACCGACAACGCGGAGGCTTATCAGCTTTACCTGAGAGGCCGCTTTTATTGGAACAAGCGAACGGAAGACGGACTGAATAAGGGCGTGGTTTACCTCAACGAGGCGATCGAAAAAGACCCGGGCTACGCGCTGGCCTACGCGGGGCTTGCCGACTGCTACGCGTTACTCTACGAATACAGCGCAACTCCGTCGAAGGACCTTTACCCAAAAGCAAAGGCGGCGGCGCTACGTGCCCTGGAGCTTGACGACTCGTTGGCAGAGGCTCACACATCGCTTGCGGCGGCTTATGAGTATGAGTGGAATTGGGCTGCGGCAGAGAAGCAATATGAGAAGGCGA
>DATLWF010000250.1:0-2944 GCA_035576605.1 Blastocatellia bacterium
TGTTTGTTAGCACCAGCAGCACAAACGACATCGCCGCGGCGTAACCGAAATCAGAGAAGCGAAATGCGGTGCGATAAATGTACAGGCTCACCGTTTCGGTCGAGAATCCTGGCCCGCCCCCGGTCAGTATGAATATCTGATCGAACACTCGCAGCAGGTCCATCGTGCGAAGCAGCAACGCAATGAGAATCGCAGGCTTCAGCAGCGGAAGTGTTACGTGACGAAAGGTCTGCCACGCGCTCGACCCATCGATGACCGCGGCTTCATAAGGCTCCTGGGGGATCGCTTGCAGCCCGGCGAGCAGCACCAGGAAGATGAACGGCGTCCACTGCCAGATGTCGACCGCGATGACCGACGCGAGCGCAAGCGTGGGCGACGCTGTCCAGGTCAGCGCCTCGGTGTTCACCCCTGCGCCCTTAAGGGTCCCGTTGATCGCGCCGAAGTCCGGGTTGAGCATCAGTCGCCAAACCACTCCGACCACGACCGGCGGCAGCATCATCGGGATCAGCAGCGCGCTCCGAAACAGCGATCTTCCGCGGAGAGGCCGGTCGAGCAGAACCGCGAGCCCCAGCCCGAGCAGGAACTCAAACGTGAGCGCGACGGCCGCGTAGATAAACGTGTGGGCGAGCGCTTCGAGGAAGAACCGGTCACTCGCGAGCCGCGCGAAGTTCGCCAGTGTCCACCGCGCGGCTTCGCCGGAGCCGGTTTGAAGGCTGATCTTCACCGCGTAGATGAGAGGGTAAATCGAAAGCGCAACGAGCACCGCGATAGTCGGCGCGATCAGCAAGTACGGCAGCGACGCCTCTCTGCTGGCGAAGATCTTCATGTTCGGACCGTCTGATTTACGTTGAATCATCCCGCTCGAACTCTTGCCGCGTGATGGCGTAGTACTCTACGTCGCTGTTATAGAATCGTGCGTCTTTCACATATCTGAGCCCGATCTTCTGGATCACCCACTGCGACGCAACATTCTCAGGATGCACAACGGCCACGATGCGATTGAGGCCCAATTCATAGAAGCCGTATCGCAGCGTCGCGCCGGCTGCTTCGGTGGCGAGGCCCATCCCCCAAAATCGCTTCGCCAAACGATATCCCACTTCGATCTCAGAGGTGTTGTCGAGATACTGCAATCCACAAAAGCCGACGAAAGCGCGCGTGGACCGGTCTACGCCTGCACACAAACCGAACCCGTGTTGATCCCAATGATCGAGGATGCCGTTGATCCGCATTTCGGTTTGTGCCCTGGATTGCGGCTTGCCGTCGCCGATGTAGCGCATCACCTCTGCGTCGGCGTTCATCGACGCGAAAGCTTCCAGATCATCGTGCTTGAAGGGCCGCAGTATTAGTCGCGGAGTCTCGATCATTTGGCGTCGCAACCTGGGAGCGCAGCCTGGAAGAGCAGGCATCCCTGCCTGCTCTTTCGCCTGGCGGCTATTCTCTTCTCGCGCAACGCCGAGCAGGCAAGGATGCCTGCGCTCCCAGGACCTACTTTTGGTTTCGCTCTATAATCTTAGCGATCTCTGCGTTGGCCTGATTCATCGCCTCTTCCGGCGCCAACTCGCCGCTGTTCGCGCGCGAGAGAAATATCCCAAAGACGTTCTCGATCTCGTTCCACAGCGGAGTGCGCGGCCGGGGCTTCGAAGTCTCAAGCGAGCGAAGTTGCGCCGGGTATGCTGGAAACTTCGCGAGAAGCTCTGGATCATTGAACACCGAGCGTCGCGTGGGCGGGTTCCCGGCAAGAGCCGACTTCTTCATCTGCTCGGCGGTAGTCGCCCAAAGCAAAAACTCGAACGCTGCATCTGTGTTGTGAGAACCTCGAGGGATCGCAATCAGCCAGTTGCCGATTTCGGCTCGACCTTCGGCCTTTGCCCCAGGCATAGAACCGAAGCTCATCTTACCCAGGACCCTCGTTTTCGTCGGATCGTGGAACGCGCTGATCCACGCGGGCCAGTTGATCGACATCGCCGCGGTCCCTTGAAGAAGGTGTGCCGAGACCTCGGTCGCATTGAAGCTCGCATAGCCGGGCGGCGCGTACTTTCCTAGTTCAACCATGAATTTCAGCGCGTTGATTCCCTCCGGACTGTTGACCGCGGGCCGGCCGTTCGCGTCAAACATTTCCGCGCCAAACGACCAGAAGATCGGCATGAAATCGGCGACCGCTGAATTGCCTCGAGCGGCCCGCATCACGTATCCGTAAACTCGACCTCCGCCGGGCGCCCCGCTCCGCTCGAGCTCATCTATAGTCTTCGCTGCCGTCAACACATCATCCCACGTCGAAGGCTCTTTCAGGTTGTGTTTCTCAAACAGATCTTTGCGATAGAAGAACAACTGCGAGTTCCCGACATAGGGCAAAGCGTAAAGGCTTCCGCTTTCATAAGGATGCTTACAGAGGGCGACGGATGACGGCACGAAATCTCCATCGGGTCCCGCCTGCCCGCGCTTTTGATAGAGGGGGGTCAGGTCAGTAAGAACGTGCTCGGTTGCGAATCGTGGGAACCAGGGGTCATCAAGCATGATCAGGTCGTAAGCGCCGGTCGCAGCCGTGAGGTCGATCAGTTCCTTCTCGAAAAGGTTGTCGTAGGGGAACTCCGCTATGTTGACGTGAACTCCCGTGAGGACTTCGTAGTCGCGGGCGGCCTGCTTAAGCGCATCGCCTTCGACGCCTGAGTTAACGGCCAGAGTCAGTTCGCTGGCTCCGCTGCCCGCGCCCTTGCAGCTCGCGAGCGCGAACGCCATACAAAAGAGCACGAGTATGGCGAGCATTCGTGTTGCGCAGAATCGCAACGTGTTCTTCATATCTCTTACCCTGAAGGGCAGTGCAGATTCGTTCCTACGCAGCAGGTTAAGCTATTCGCGTAGGCTAGGCCTTGCGCCGTCGTCAGCGTCCCCTCCGGCTGCCATTCCTGTTGGCAGCCGATTGATTAACCCTGGCGACTGGCGCGGC
>DATLWF010000251.1:0-2340 GCA_035576605.1 Blastocatellia bacterium
CTATGGGAAGCCGCTCGGCGGTCTCGGATACGCCGAACATCTTGTAAAACGGGACGACTATCCAGTAGCTGAGAGGCGGCTTGTTAAGGCGAGCGCGATAGTTGAACGTGGGATTGACGTAGTCGTGAGCCTCGATCATCTCGCGTGGGGTCTCTGCGTAGAACGATTCGTTCGAGTCCCAAAGCGAGGACGCCCCCAGGCGAACAAAATAAGGGGCTGTGGCAAGGGCCAGGGTGACTATCAACACCCACTGCGTGCGGGTTAGCGAGGTTTTCATTGGCGAGTGAAGGTAAGTATCACAGGGAAGGGCAAAGAGCAAAGAGCAAGGGGAAAAAGGAAAAGAACAAACAGCTCCGAAGCCAAAAGAATATCTGATGTGGCTCTTTCGCTTCGCCCTTGCCCTTTGCCGTTCTTACTGAATGTTGAGGCTCACAACTATCGGCTCCCTGGTTCGCACGACCTTGAGCGCGATTTTACCGTGCTGAGTCGAGAGAAAAGCCTGGAGTTGAGCCACGCTCAGCAACACTCGCTCCTGCGTGCCGATGATGACGTCGCCAGCCTTCAACCCTGCGCGCTCTGCCGGGCCGTCCTTTGCGACCTGCGACACAAATACGCCACCCCTCGCCTGGAGACTGGCCGCGAGCTGCGGTGTCAGCTCGCGCGCGGTGAATCCGGCCTGGAAGGTGATATCCGAGCCCATTGGGCTACTTGTGAAGGCGGGGCCGTCGTATTCAGTTCGAGGGGTCCCCGGTCTTGGCGGCGGACCAGTATTCGCGGGTCCGAGCGCTCGCAAATCATCGTAAATCCGTCTTATTTCAATCTCCAGTTCTCGGATCGCTTCACTGGTCTCTCGGGAGGGAGGGCTCTTTTGATAGGTGCGGAAACCAGCCTTAAGTTCCTCCAGACGCGCTTCAAGTTGATCGCGCTCGGAAAGTTCAGGCTGCAGGACCTGGGCGAAGGGACTCATCACGTATGGCGGTTCGGTGCTCGGCCGCTCCCCCAACACAGCTTTGAGTTCCACAGGCTGATGATCTCTTATCGCGCGAAGCTTGATCGCCTGTCCGGCCGGCAATGATGAAAGCAAAGCTCTGAGATCTGCAGTCCCCGCGACATCAAAATCGTCCACTCGTGTGATGATGTCACCGAGCATGATGCCGGCCTGAGCCGCGGCGCTCTCAGGGGTGACCTGTCGCACGATTACACCGGACTTGTGCTGGAGGCCCGAACCTATGATGTCCGCGTCTGAAAGCTGCGCAACGCTGTCGCCCTTTACACCGAGCCATCCGGCCGGCACATTGTCCTTTTTCTCGATCACGCGTTTCGCGACCCTGTCTCGAATGAAGTCAATTGGATAAAGGTAAGCTCGCCCGAATCCCGCGTATTGCGCGATCCCCACAACCTGGTTGTCGGGAGTTACGACTACACTGCCGTCACTGCGCGCGAGCAAGCTGTCGGATCGCAGGGTTAACGCGCCGCGTGCTCTGGAGTAGAGACTGTCGACCAGCACGTGGCCTTGCGAAACCACGATCGACGGCGCCAGATAGACCTTGTCGATGACCGATTTTGGGACGACGTCGCTGCTCAATATCTTCACCGCTGCTCCGTTCAACAGGCTGCCCGGGGCGGCAATCTTCGGTGCAGTGGCCTTGAGAAATGCTACGTCCAGAACCGCGAACCCGGTGGCGAAGTCAACCCCAATCAATTTCGCCGCCAGTGTTGTTCCATCGCTGGTCGTGACAGTTAGCTGGTGCTGCTTGTCCTGCGGATCCAGATTGGTGAGCCTGGTGACTACGTGGCCCTGGTCGTCTACGATGATGCCGGTTGTAATGTTGTAAATGTAGGGAGGAGCCGTCCCCGCAACACCGACCCTGAGCTTCTGCTGTTCACGCATCACCGCGACCATCTTTTGAAGGTCGATTCTGTGAACGACCGATACTGCCCACGGTACACTCGAGTCACTCGCTGCCGCTTGCGGAGGCTGCGGCGCCTGCGCCCGTGCCGCGAACGCGACCATCATAATAACCAGGATTGCTGCTGCGCTCTTACTCATTGAAACTCGTTCCCTGCCACTCTAATTCAAAAAGAAGTGCCGACACTATGCACGGTCCGCTGGCCGGCGCTCACATACAAAAGCGGTTGTGCGCCAACGCTCACCGTGGGCATCTGAACATCCATATCTCCGTTCCGTCCACGTACCAAAACGACTCCGCCATCTTCGGCAGTCAAGTAGCCGGCTGGCGCTGCTCTACCGACCAGGACATCACTTCGCCTTACTCTCGGCATGTAGGCGGAAACCGGATACTGGCGCCCGCTGCCTCCGGCGACTACTGGGGCCGGTGA
>DATLWF010000252.1:0-5708 GCA_035576605.1 Blastocatellia bacterium
GCCGTGGGCAGCCGGCGTTGCTGACAGGCGTCTCGCCAGTGCCTTAGAAGCAATCCTCGAGCGATCGGCGTCGGCCTTGTCAGTTGAGCGTCTGGCTGACATCGCCGGAATGAGCCGCTCAGCGTTCGCTGCGCAATTCATGAAAGCGTTTGGCCAGTCGCCAATTGCGTTGCGTAAAATTGTTCGCTTGAAGAAAGCCGGGGAATTGCTGGCTACCACCAACTATCCGGTAGCAGAAGTGGCGAAAATGGTAGGGTTCTCGAGTCGAAGTAACTTCTCAATGGCGTTTAATGCCTTGCATGGCTTGGACCCGAGTACATTCCGACGTCGCCTGACTTCTGTGCGAGAGCGCCTATCCGAGTAGCCTCTATAGCCGGCGAAGAGAAGTGAGACGACCAGAGGGCATCGCCGGTATCTGCTTTTGGCGCTCTTTCTGTCGACTATGGTGGGTCATCTGCGTTATCAATACCCGCCTGCCTGCCAATTTTTCGCTAGGCGTGGGCTGAAATGCACCGTGTTGCTGTTGCTGCTGGTTTGAAGTACAGATATGTCCGCTGCTCGTCGCCGAGACGACATGGCCAAAAGGTTTCGCCGAGCAACGAAGAAGCGGGTTATTCACGGACGATGCAAAGAAGCCGGAGAAATGGGGCTAGGTGAGTCCAAGTGACAAAAACGAAGCCATCGAGGAGCGGCTGACCAAGCTAGTTGACTGGCACGCGGAAAGCGGATTTAAACCATACAGAGACGGTGTGAGATGAGAAACAACGTCATAGTCACAGTGGGATGCTTGTGCCTAAGTGCCGCGGCGAACGCACAAAGTAGCGTTACTCTATTTGGCGCACTAGATGAAGGCGTTAATTTCACCAACAATGTTGGAGGCCAAAAAGCGTGGCAGACTTCCAGCGTCGATCTTATTACGAGTCGCTGGGGTATCAAAGGAACAGAGGATCTCGGCGGCGGACTTCACGGAGTCTTCGACCTGGAAAGCGGAATTGTTCTCGACAACGGCACCGCATACTACGGCGGGCGACTGTTTGGATATCAATCGTATGTAGGCCTTCAATCGGACGTCGTCGGGACACTTACAGCGGGAAGACAGTTCGACACAGTGACGGATACGATTGGGCCGATGACGGCCAATGGAAATTGGGCCGGTTATCTATTCTCTCATCCGGTAGACAATGACAACACAGATGCGTCATTCCATACGAATAATTCAGTAAAGTACACAAGCCCCGTCATCGCTGGCGTTAGCGTGACCGCGCTCTATGGTTTTAGCAACGCTCCGGGGGGATTCGCAGAAAATCGTATGTACGGCGTTGGATTGAAATATGCGTATAAGTCGTTCACGGCAGCGGCTGTTTTCCAGGATCTCTCGTCGCCAGGGGTGAGCGCGAGCGGAACAGTGTCCTCAGATGACTACGGCTTTGTCGCGAAAAATCAAAAGATATATGGAGCTGGTGTGTCCTACGGGCTCGGCGCCACCGCGGTTGGCGTCGCTTATACTCATGTAGACTTGCTGCAGCCTCAGTCGTCGATATATGTAGGCTCGCTGGGCACGGACCTCGCGAGCGTTACGTTCGACAACGTGGAAGTCAACGTTAAATACAACTTAACTACCAGTTTGTTCGTAGGTGCGATGTACACCTATTCACACGCCAATCTCGGCCGAGATGAGTCAAATCGCTCTCTTCATTGGAATGAAGTCGGTTTAATGGGCCAGTATTCCCTTTCAGGTCGGACAGCGCTATATGCTCAGGTCATCTATCAAAAGGTCAGTGGAACGTCCGATACGATTTTCGACAATGCATATGTGCCGGGATCCGCGGGCGTGTCCAGCAATTCTCATCAGGTTGTCGGACGGCTAGGCATCATGCACGCCTTCTAAACGACCTTCCGTACGATGAAATAAGCTGCGGGAGCCCGTTAAGGAAGGCGATGAACGGTAGGTGAGTACCGTTTGTTACTGGACGGCGAGGTGTCGCGCATGTCGGCGACACTATGTATTTCCTGCGGAGGCAATATAACTCCACTGTTCGATAGGCATTTTTTCGAGAATCGCCAGGTCATCAGTGTGACTGCCAGATTCTCTGAACTTTTCTCCGATGACCTCGCAACAACCGCCGCAAGTCGTGGTTGGTGGAAGTCGTTGGTGAGGATACGAAGGGAAAGCGACGCTAGCACCGCTGGTCCACGCGGGGAGAGAAGATCGGCAGATCGTTATCACAGATTCGCAGTTCCTCTCTGATGATCGGGTTTTTTGCCGTCTTCCGGGCGAGGATTGTTCATCGCTAATCCTTTCCGGCGACCCGGCAGAAAACCAGAATTCAATTGTCTACAGGAGAAATTTGTTTATGAAAATTCCATGTGTCATCGGCACCGCCTTCGCAGCGGTTGCGTTTACTGTCGCGTTGCCAGCGGTGGCGCAGGGGGTAGGCGAAACGGTCACACCGAACTTTGATCACGGGATCCCCAACATTCCCGGCAAGTCTTTGGCGGCCGTAGTCGTTGATTACGCTCCCGGCGGGGCATCGCCGCCGTACAAGCACGCGAAGTCAGCTTTTATTTATGCCTATGTCGTATCGGGTGCTATCGAGTCGCAAGTGAACAACGGTCCGAAGCGGGTCTATCACGCCGGTGAGAGCTTTTTTGAGAAGCCGGGCGCGATTCACCGTGTTAGCCGCAATGCGAGCAACACCCAGCCCGCTAAGCTACTCGCGGTATTCGTTGTGGATACCGACGACAAGCCCCTGACGACCCCAGCTGAATAATCCCTTCCTGTGTATGCGCGGCAGTCGACGGCTGAGCGCGGGAGTACATTCACAAGCGAACTGCGGATGCTAACTTGATGGTGCACAAATCTGTCCATTTAGATTTGGGTCACAGGAGTAACGGTGGTCCCTGCTGAGGGGCACGGCGTTGCCACCGCTGCCAGTGTTGCCTTTCGTACTCCGGCGCGGCAAGCCGCTCCGTACAAATGGCGAGAGCAGACTGCCGCAGCGCTGGCGTTACCGTGCGCCGGATGTCGCCGTTTGCACGACGACATTTGCCGGTGCGACAGCGACATCGTTCGGGGGCGCCTGCAGTACATCATCCGCAGGGCAGGCAGGTGAACCTTGATGCGTCACGATTTGATGACGCTCGCGGTGACGACGGACCCGGGCCGCGTGAGCAAAGCTTCCGCGGTGGGGTTAGCTGGTAGCATCGGCCCGGCTTCGCGCTGGTTCTCCGGCGCGATACGCGTGCCACTGGACGGTGCAATAGCGATGTCCGCGGTCGCAATGTACGCGGCAACGCGCGCACAGGAACATACGGCCCGTAGCTTGCATCGGCGGTCCCCGTGACGCGCCGAAGACGGAAGTTAAAGAAATCGACGCAATCCGCTCGTGATGCCATACTGGGCATACACGAGCGACCCTTGCTGCCTGACGGGTGCAAAGGGTTGAGTGGAGAGGCGACGCCGGCCAACTACCAGCTTAGATTCGGCGTCGCATCTGTCGTTTTTCTTCGGTGAATCGCCTTTCTATCATGCGCCGGGACCGGCCTGCCTTGACGCTGTGCGCGTCTGCACTCGCCTACAGGCTCCTTCCGACGCGCACAGCGTCAAGCCCTCCCACGCAACTCGCCGCTACCGCGTGTATTGCATCACGTCAACCGCAGCTCGCCGGATTTGCGTGATTCCTGACCGCCATCGACAATCGGGGGCGGGCCAGTGCCTCCGTCCGCCTCCGCTATGGCAAGTCGCATGCATCGCAGTCGATCTGGTCGGCCCGTGCATGACGCAAGGGTGGGCGTTCGGGCGCAGTTGACTTCAGAATTCCGTTAAGAAGATTGAGCAGCGCGGATAGTCGATGGCGATCCTTTATCGATAGTCCGGGACATAGCAATAGCTTTTCGGTCTCGGTGGTCCAATAGTCTCGCCGGATCAGCGTCGGCCGATGAACCAGTGTATTGACGGATCGCTCAAGCTGTTTGATTTCGTTTTCCAGAATCATTGACTCTCTCCACGTGAGGACGCTAGTCGAAAAGGTGCTCACAGTCCTGTGAGCGCAGAAAGTGGTCGCAAGGCAGTGTCCGCGTGAACCGTGCGCCACTATCAACCATAGCAGTAGGCCACAGCCGGTCAATGCGAAGAGACAACCTGGAAGTCATTCACGCTGCATCGGTTTCAATTTCCTCGGCAAGCCGCGTCGCTCCATCTCTTCGTTAGCTTTTCTATGGAATTTGCTATCACCGGTTGAGTTATGCCAGGTATCGGCAAGATTTGGTGCTTACTTAAGGTGGGCATACAGTTTCGATTGCGTTACGCAGTAACGAATCGGAAGGGCAGATGATATTAAGAAATCGCGAATTTACGGCGGAACGTCGAACGCACTGCGCACGGATCACATTCAGGTGAAGCGTGCGTCGTTATCCAGTAACGAAGAGGAGTTCAACGAAAAACTGACTATAGCGGACGACGAATGTGTTCTTATCGGTTGCCGTTATGAATAAGCGCAGTCAGGTGGTGTCAATGTTATGCGGTAACAATTGTTGGGCTCTGCAATGGATCGGTCCGGTGATATCGTTTTCAGTTCCACAAAGAAAAGAATGGGACGATGCACCTCCGATCTATATGGTCCGCTTCTCCCGGCATGCAGTCATGAGGAATGGCGGTCTGATCGCGCGCTACGCTCGTTGAGATGTCACCGGTTAGAGTCGGGCTGGCACTGTGCGGTGAAAACTGGAAAACTGCGGGGGCTGAAAAAGTGGCCGGCGCATGGCTTCGCCGGGTAAAAGGATACCTAGTATTCCGAGGCCCACTAGTCCAGGAACCTGAGGATGCGCAGTATGCCATAACGATCTTAACAAAACTTAAGAATAACGTCGAACAACAGTTACGCGTCGATAACCTCGTCTTAATTTGCCTTCCACGTTAATGTTGCGTACTCGCAGCGGACGAAGAGATTGATTTTGCCAGGCGTTGTGCCGTTGCCGGCCGTTGATATAGATATCCTTGCGCGTAGGGAACTCCGACTGACTCCAGGCCGTCGTGCTGTGATTGGGTTTCCACACCTTCAGCGATGACCTTAAGGCCGAAATGTCGAGCGAGCGCAACGATCCCGGCTATCAGGTCAGCCCCACCGGTATCAACCTGACTGACAAACTGCCGGTCAATCTTGATGTAGTCGAAGGGAAAGCGACCAAGCAGGTCGAGATTGCTGTGCTCGGTCCCGAAATCGTCAATCGCGAATCTCACACCCTCGGCTCTCAGTGCGGAGAACGCGGCTGATGTTCGAGTGCTTTCTGAGAGCAAAAATCGCTCGGTGATTTCGAGCACCAAGGTGGTATCCGGCGGCAAGCTTCTGACTGCAGCTACAACTTCTTCAACGAAACCCTTACGCTCCAGATCACGCGGCGCGATATTGACAGCGATTCTCAAGGGCAATGCCGGTGTCAGGGCGCTCATTTCCGCGAGTGCCGTCTGAAGAGCGAAGCGAGTTACCTCTTCGAGCATGTCGCTAGACTCCACTTCTTCCATGAAGACCGCCGGACTGATTGGTCCCCACTTCGCGTGGTGCCAGCGAAGCAGGGCCTCTACGCCTACCACGCTGCGGTCAGACACTGCAACGATAGGTTGATAAACGACATGGAACTCATTGCGTTTTAGTCCTTGCCGAACCGCCGCCAGCAGTAAGCGACGTGGCGCAAAGGCGAGCAAATACATA
>DATLWF010000253.1:0-17746 GCA_035576605.1 Blastocatellia bacterium
CTAACGGGTGCAGGGTGGTGGTTACGAACGGTCCGCCGACGACAACTCGCTTGCCGAGGGCTTTGCTCAGCTTTACCACACTCTTGAGCGATTCTTGTTGAACAATCATCGCGCTTGCAAAGACGACATCAGCCCATTCAACGTCCGCTTGTTTCAGCTTGCGCACGTTCATGTCGACGAGCCTTCGCTCCCACGATTCGGGCAGCATCGCGGAGACCGTAAGCAGCCCCAGAGGCGGGAAAGCGGATTTCTTACCCTCGAATGACAGCGCGTGCTTAAAGCTCCAGTAGGTATCCGGGAATTCCGGATATACGAGCAGAACCTTCATGATGAGGTCTCCTTCCTCTCTCTCAAGCGTTGCGAGGATATTAGACTCCGAAACCGATCTTCTCAACTGATTTGGGGATTTCTCGAATGGCTGTGGGTCGGATTCGTCGAAGCAATCACTTGACTGTTTTTCAGCGAGTGGCTGCCGGCCCAGTGCCGTTGCCGTTGCTGACGACCAGAAGCGCACACAGCGCGTCGGTGGTCAGTTCGGACCACCGTTGCGATTTGGGAGGATCGTTCGGGTTCTTCTGATTGCCTTCAGAGTTGTCGAAATAAGCAATCACATCGACGCGCGTGCCCTTCGGCAAAGCGATCGGTTGCGTGAAATAATAGGTTGGCTCCCAATCGAACTGATAACCGCGAGTCCATATCAACACTTCTTCGGAGCCATCTGGTCGATAGGCGGTCGCCTGAAGCGATACGACAAGCGGGTGGACGCGAGGCCGAATCGCGATCGCTTCCATCTCGCTTTGGGTGGTGAAAGACACCTTGAGCCGATGAGGCTCGGCCGCGACCGGGATGATCGCATCAGCGTTCGTGATTGCGATCTCCTGAACCGGCTTGCGCGGTGGGGTCTTTGCGAAGTAGAGACCGACCGTGCTTACGTCAGTAGTCACCTCACCTGACCCCCGATAGTGAATTTTGACCGCAATGCGCAAGCCGGCGGGAAGCAACAGCGCGACACTATCGTCAAACGCCACCGGCCTCTGCCCGGGCATCCACGTCGCCAGGACGGATGCGGAGCGTAAATCCACAGATGATGCGGATTCCTCGTTCTTGACTTGCATTATCGACGCGACCGGCGCGTCAACAACGCTTTTGAGAGAATAGAACTTTGCGCAATGGACTACCGCCCCATTTCCGGGTTGTAGATCAATCGCGGTGAGCCATCGATCCTCTTTCAAATTCGGCGCGAGCACGAAGATTCGGTACTCATCGACGTCTGCGGCGATCTTCGATTGGCTATCCGGTTTTACCGTCAGATCGGGCTTGCCTAACTGCCAATCGTTCGAGAGCAACGGCGTTACAGGCAGGTCTTTCTCGTCGCCTTTTGGCGCGCCGCCTTCAACCCAGTTGACTATCAGGTCGATGTCGCGTTGCGTCAGCGACGGCGCATTTCGGAATTCGCCGTAGCCCTTAACCGCGTGCCACGGCGGCATGCGTTTCTCGAGCAACTCTTCTTTGATCGCCTTTGCCCACGGGCGAGCTTCTTCGTAGGTCGCAAGCGACATCGCGATTCCGCCAGGGCGATGACAACCGAAACAACTGCGCTGCAAGATGCGGACGACTTCTTTATTGAACCTGACTTTGGTGGTGATCGGTTCGTGCGCGGAAACGAAGGCAAAAGGCAAAAGGCAAAAGGCAACAATAAGAACGATGAACGACGAGCGTCTGAGGCGACGAGCAGGGGGCAGCGACGACGCCGACAAGCGTGGCCATATTTTTTCCTTTTTACTTTTTCCTCTTGTCTTCATAACAGTCGGGGCCGACCCAACCGGACGGGTTGAATCGGCCCCTCAATTCTAACCGAAAGTTCCAAGCAAACGAATCAGACCGCCATCACTTGTTCTGCCCGGCGGCGTCGGGCTTGCCCTGCGGGGCGTCCACCGTATAGCTCATCCAGCCGATCATCATCTCTTCCCAGGTCTGATCGCCCCAACGCACTTCCTTCTTCGGATCGGGGTTGTACTTGTTCTTCTCCGAGTTGTCGAAGTGAGCAAGGCAGTCAATGCGCGTCCCCTTCGGCGCTGCGAGCGACTCTTTCAGAACATAGTAAGTCTGCCAGGCAAAATCATACTTCGGGACGGACAGCAGAACCTTCGTCGTGCCGTCCGGGAACGTCGCGCGAAACTCAAAGTCTTTCCCTCGAACATGCATGTGCGGCATCAGAGAGTAGACGTGTGAGTCCTGGGTGAGCGTGAAAGTCGACTCAACACGATAGTTCGGATCGCCCGGCGGGATCGCGAACCGAGCATTCATAATCGGCCGCGTCATGACCTCGGCTCGGGGCGGCTCCTTCGAGAAAACGAACCCTACATAGGAACGATCCTTGACCTCGGTGCCGTTCGGCGTGTAGTGAACCTGGAAGAGAAGATCCGAGCCGGCGGGTATCTTGCGCGCGAGTCCTTTGCCGATTACCGCAGGCTGCTCGCCCGGAGCGTAGCCTACTATCAAGCGTTGCGGATCTTTCGCGCTCTGCGAGAAAACAATTACGTGATGCACGACGCCGCGCTCTCCTGGCCGGATCTCGGCGGCTTGAATGTACATGTCCTGTTTGAAGTTGGTCGGCACCTTGAAGTACTTGTACTCGACGACGCCGGTTGCGGGCACGGTGAATTCCTGAGGCAGATAGAAGACGGCGTCGGGCTTGCCGATGTTCCAGCCGTCGGCGAATTGCGGCACGGGCGGCAGGTCTTTGGGATTGCCTTCCTTCGCGCCTTGATCGACCCAGGCCACAATTGTGTCGACGTCCTTCTGCGAGAGCCGGCGGTCGTTTTCGAATGTTCCGTAGTGCGGGTCGGCGTGCCAGGGCGGCATCACACCGGTTGCGACCTTCTCTTTGATCGACTTCGCCCACGGCCGCGCATCCTTGAAGCTCAACAGCGACATTGGCGCTATCTCACCGGGGCGATGACAGCCGACGCAGTTGCTATTGAAGATCCGCGCCACATCCTTAGCGAACGTAACTTCGCTCCTCTTCACATCGGGACCGCTGGCTACAGCAACAGCGCAGAACGCTCCCAGGAAAAGAGCGGTGATCGACCCTCCCAAACTTCTTTTCATCCTTTTCTCCTTCGAGAAATTAGCCTATTTGACTACGGCGCCCGAAGCGGTCTTGTTCACTCTCTTCGCGCGCAGCTTCATGCCGTTCACCTCAAAGAGAAGCTCATTCACTTCGCCCCGCTCATTCTTCACGAAGGTAACCTGCGCATCGAAGACCGTAAAAAAGAACTTCGTTTCGGATTCGGGGAACGCTTCCACCGTACCCATTCCAGTCACCGAGAACATCAGTTTGTCGCCGCTCCTGCTGATCGTGAAGAGCTGCGGTCCGAGCGCATACTCGCCCGCGTAAGCGTCATAAGTCTTAAGGTCGATTTTGGCGATCTTGCGGACTCGCGCCGCCGAAACGTAGTCGAAGTAGCCGACCATCATCTCGTCATAGGTCGGGTCTCCAAATCGCACAGTCTTCGCAGGATCAGGATTGTATTTGTTCTTCGCCGAGTTGTCGTAATGAGCAGTAACCAGCATCTTCGTACCCTTTGGAAGCACGAGCGGTTTCTCGAGCTTGTACAACGTCTGCCAGTTGAAGTCGTAATTGGGAACGAAGAGAACTGTCTCACGCCTGCCGTCCGGATAGATCGCTTCGTATTTCATGTCCTTGCCACGCAGGTGCATGTGCGGAAGGAAGGTGAGAAGCTCGACATCGCGGCTGAAGGTGTAGCAGGCCTTGACTTCGTGGTTGTCGTCACCCGGAGGAATCTTGAAATAGTGATTGATGACGCCAAAGGAAGTGAGCACTTTCTCGGGCGGACCCTTGGCGAAGAACAACCCCACGCTGCTTCGGTCTTTCTCAACCTTGCCGGTCGTCTTCGAGTAATGAACCTGAATCACAATGTTCGAGCCAGCTGGGATTAACTTGGCCGTGCCCGGAGGAAACACATCCATGTCCTTGCCGGGAGTATAGAAGCACAAGGGGAGCCCAAGACCTTCCTGGCCGCTGCCGCGAGCGAATCCGCCGTTGGGCGCGCTGCAGCCGTCATCGTAAGCCGGCGCGTCCAGCTTTGCGCGAACCAGCGTTCCGTCCTGATAAAAGATGGATTGGGCGCTCGGACGACCCCCGGAGCTCTTCCATTGAGCCAGCATCTCCGGTGTCTGGATGAATGCGATGACGTGATGTACGACTTTCTTGTTGCCGGGGTGAATTTCAGCGGCCTGAATCCACACATTCTCTTTGAAGCTGGTCGGCATCGTGAAGTTGATGTACTCGTCGGAACCTGTGGCCTCGAGCGTGTAGTCCTCTTGCATCGAAAGAATCACATCGGGTTTGCCGATCTTCCAATCTGTGGGGAAGGTCGGCTGCGCGGGAAGGTCCTTCGCGTTGCCTTCCTTCGCTCCCTGATCGACCCAGGCGACGATCGTATCGATTTCCGGCTGAGTAAGCTTGCGGTCGTTGGAGAACTGACCATAGTGCGGGTCGGCGTGCCAGGGCGGCACCTGGCGGGTGACCACCTTCTCTTTGATCGAGCGGGCCCACGCCCTCGCGTCCTTGTACGTCAGCAGCGACATCGGCGCCATATCGTTTGGGCGGTGGCAGTCAGCGCAGTGCTTATAGAAGATCGGCGCGACGTCCTTGCTGAAGGTGACCGCAGTCGCGCCATTCTTTGAATCACTCGCGCTAATCGTGGGTGAAAGAACGACACAGCAGGCTGCCAGGAAGGTTCCGGCGAACAAGAGTGAAAGCGCTTTTTTCATACTGAGGCTCCTCCTCCCCTAATCTAACGAGCTCCGGTCGCTCACGCCAGCCTGAGAGCGCAGGCGTCCGGGTCTGTTTTCTTCCCTAATCCCAGTTCTTTCCGTTGCAAAATCAGGCAGGCAGGATGCCTGCGCTCCCAGGATTTATACACGATGCGCCGGCCACGGCAAGCGTCTTGACGTGACCGGCGCATCCCAGTTCCCGATGCTGGGTTCAGGTTACTTCGTACCGGCCTTCGCCGCGTCAGGCTTCGGAGCTTTCATCGGATTATCGATGGTGATGTCCATCCAACCGATCATCATTTCATCGTAAGTCGGATCGCCCCACCGGACATCCTTCGTCGGATCGGGGTTGTACTTGTTCTTCGTTGAGTTGTCGAAGTGCGCTGTGATGATCAGCTTCGTATTCTTTGGAATGTTCACCGGCCGCTTCAACCAGTAGACCGACTGCCAGTTGAAGCTGAACTTCGGCACCCACAAAAGCGTCTCGTGTCTCCCGTCTGGATAGATTGCCTCATACTTCATGTCCTTCCCTCGAAGGTGCATATGCGGCATGTAGTTGATCACCTGAATGTCGCGAGGGACGGTCTGACAGGCGACGACTTCGTGGTTTCCGTCGCCCGCCGGAATCTTGAACATCACGTTGGCCGCGGCGCTGGTGATGACCATCTTGTCGGGAGGCTGCTTGGCGAAGATCAGCCCAATGCTGGTGCGATCCGTCACATTTTCCTTCAGCGAACCCCTGAAAGCCGAATAGTGCATTTGGAACATGAGAGTCGAGCCCGCCGGGACTCGTTTCGCAGTTCCCACAGGATATGCGGTGTTGCCGGTTCCGGGCGCGAAGCCCGCAAGCAAACTACCCTCGTTTGCGCCTTCATCGTTGCCGCCGGGCGAGCGGCCGCCGGCTGCCACCTTCTGATCGCAAGCATTGTCCATCACTGGCGCGTCCATTTTTACCCGTCGCAGGTTGCCGTCGAGATAGAACAAACCTGAACCGCCAGCGGCGCGCTTGCCGAGCTTTTCACCCTTGGTTTTGGCGTCTTCCATTCGCTTCGCCATCATCTGAGGAGTCTGGATGAACGCGATCACGTGGTGAACGACGCGTCTGTTACTGGGATGGATCTCGGCAGCCTGGACCCACATGTCCTCTTTGAAGTTCGTAGGGATAAAATAGTTGATGTACTGGTCTGGATCGTCGGGTTTGACCACGTGCTCTTCAGCCATCTGAAGCACGACGTCGGGCTTACCAATCTCCCAGCCCCCCGTGACGAACTCCGGCATTTTCGCGAAATCCTTCGCATTGCCTTCCTTGGCGCCCTGGTCCACCCACGCGACTATGGTGTCGACGTCTTTTTGCGCCAGCCTGTGATCGTTGGCGAATTCACCGTAAGCGGGATCGGGGCTCCACGGCGGCATCTCGCGATTGACCACCTTCTCTTTGATCGAGCGAGCCCACGGTCTCGCTTCCTTGTAGCTGAGCAGCGACATCGGCGCGATGTCGTTAGGCCTGTGGCACTCGGCGCAGTTGTTATAAAGGATTGGCGCCACATCCTTGTTGAATGTGACGTCCTTCCTGGCCGAACCGCTCGCGTTGATCGCGGGCGAAACCACAAAAAGACCCAGCGCTGCAATGCAAACGGCCGTCACTGACAGCAGAATCGATTTCTTCATCAAAAATCCTCCGCTAAAGAGACCGGCTCCACCTGCCGGTTTCTCGATCAGAATCCGCGCCGCCGTGCACTCGTTAAACGGCGGCTTGATCACAAAAACTATTTCCGCGAAGCAGTCGCGGAAGCTTCAGGCTTTATACCCTTGGACGGGCTATCGACGTAGTATTCCATCCATCCGATCATCATTTCCTCATAGGTCGGGTCGCCCCATCGAATCGTCTTCGCCGCATCGGGGTTGTATTTATTCTTCTCAGAGTTGTCGAAGTGCGCGGTGACGATCAGCTTTGTGCCCTTCGGAAGCGATACGGGCTTCTTCAGATAATACATCGTCTGCCAGTTGAAGCTGAACTTCGGCACCCACAACAGCGTCTCGCGCTGGCCGTCGGGATAGATCACCTCGTACTTCATATCTTTGCCGCGCAGGTGCATGTGAGGCATGTAGCTGGTCAGGTGAACTGATGCGTCGAAAGTGTAGCAGGCCGTGACCTCGTGATTCCCATCGCCAGCCGGCAGCTTGAAGTAGTGGTTCTGAATACCTACCGTGTTCAGGCTTCGCTCGGGAGGTTTGCTGGCGAAATGCAGGCCCAGCCTGGTGCGATCGCCCTGCGCGCCTTCAAACTTTCCGCCGTAGCTCGAATAGTGCATTTGGAACACCAGCATCGAGCCCGCGGGAACCCGCTTCGCGGTACCTGCCGGAAAGACGTCAATACCCTTGCCTGGCGCGTAACCAGCGAGGAACAACCCGAATGCGTCACCGCCCTCGCTTGCGCCCGGGCGCTTGAATGCCGAGCCGCCGTTTGGCGAGCCGCATCCGTCGTCGATCACCGGCGCATCGGCTTTCACCTTCAGAAGCGAACCGTCGCGATAGAAAACATCGCTTTGCATCAGCGCGCGCGCGCGGCCTTCGCCCTTCTTGAATTGTTCGATCATCTCAGGCGTCTGGATGAAGGCGATCACGTGATGCACGACTTTTCTGTTGCCCGGAAGGATCTCGGCTGCGGTGACCCACTTGTCTTCTTTGAAGTTGGTCGGAACGATGAAGTTTTCAATAGTGTCGGGCATTCCCGCCTTGACAGTGAACTCCTTGCCGATGTCGAAGACGACATCGGGTTTGCCGAGCCGCCAGCCGTCTGTCGAAGTGAACTCGGGAGTGACACCAAGGTCCTTCGCCTCACCTTCTTTTGCACCCTGATCGACCCAGGCGACTATCGTATCGATGTCCTTCTGAGTCAGACGATGGTCGTTGGTGAACTCGCCGTATTTGGGATCGGGACTCCAGGGCGGCATCTCGCGAGTAACAACCTTCTCTTTGATCGAGCGCGCCCACGGGCGAGACTCTTTGTAGGTCATCAGCGTCATCGGAGCGATGTCGTTAGACCGGTGACACTCCGCGCAGTTCTTAAAGAAGATCGGTGCGACGTCCTTGTTGAACGTTACCTCCTTCTTGCTGCCGGAGCTCGCGCTAATCGAAGCTGACAACATCATGCTTGCAGCCAGGATTCCAACCACCAGTAACATCGAGATCGACAGAGTCCTTTTCATTTTCAAGCCCTCCCGAAGTTCCACTTCGTGTTTGTTTTGCGTCACTATCTCCGCGACGACTATGCTATTTGCCTGCGCGATTCAGCGCCGTTTCGTCCCGCAAGCGCTGCTTGTCAACCGTGTAGCTGATCCAACCGATCATCATGTCGTCATAGGTGGGATCGCCGAAACGCACCACCTGCTTCGGATCCGGGTTGTACTTGTTCGCCGCCGAATTGTCGAATAACGCGGTTACGACGATCCTGGTCCCCTTCGGAATCGCAATCGGCTTCTTCAAGTAGTAAACCGTCTGCCAGGAGAAGCTGTAGTTCGGCACGTCGATCATAACTTCCGAATGACCGTCCGGATAGAAAGCTTCGAATTTCATCGCCTTCCCGCGCAGGTGCATGTGCGGCATCAAGGTTTGAAGGTGAATGTCTTCTTTTGCGGTCCAGCACGAAGTGACCTTGTGGTTGTCAGCGCCGGCTGGAATCTGGAAGTAGACGTTGGCGATTCCGTGCGTGTACACATGCTTGTCGGCAGGCTGCTTTGCCAGCACCAATCCGATCGATGAGCGATCCTTCTCGACCTTGCCCGTCGCTTTAGAGTAGTGCATCTGCAGGAGAATCTTTGAGCCTGCGGGAATCTTCTTGACGGTACCCGGCTCCATTACACCCGGAGGCATCCCCGGCGCAAAGCCAACAAGGAGATCAAACCCGCGTGACTCTTCTTTCGTGTCCAGTGACTCACCATTGCCGCCGTTGGGAAGCGCGCAGCCGTCGTCGTATACCGGCATACCGGGCTTCATGCGCATCAGGAAGCCTTCCTTGCGGAACATTGATTTCTTCTCAGCTTCCTGCTGATACTTCTCGATTTCTTCCTTGGTGAACTGCCTCTGCTTGCCGTCCTTCGATGGAGGCGAAACAAACGCGATGATGTGATGCACGATCTTGCGATTGCCCGGCCGCGCTTCGGCCATCTGAACGTAGACGTCTTCCTTGAAGTTGGTCGGGATCTCGAAGTACTGATACTCATCGGGCCCTGACGCGTCGAGCGTGAACTCGTCCGGCATCTGCAAAACGATATCCGGCTTGCCAATGATCCAGCCCTCGACGAACTTCGGCGGTGAGGGTAAGTCCTTCGGGTCGCCTTCCTTCGCGCCTTGATCCACCCATGCTGAGATCGTGTCAATTTGAGCCTGGCTCAGGCGGCGATCGTTCGAAAACTCACCGTAGTGCGGGTCAGCGTGCCAGGGCGGCATCTGTTTGGTGGCGACTTTCTCTTTGATGGACTTCGCCCACGGCCGCGAATCTTTGTATGAGAGCAGCGACATCGGCGCAGCTTCACCTGGACGGTGGCATTCCGCGCAGTTCTTATAGAAGATCGGCGCGACATCACGTGTGAACGTGACTTCTTTGCGGTTACCGGAATTGGCGCTGCTGGAATTGCCGAAGGCGAGCGCGATTAAACAAACGGCGACGAGAAGGGGGAGGGTTAGCTTCTTGGCCATGAGCCTGTCTCCTTTGAGGTCTGCGGTCCGCCAACAGAGTTAGGGTATTCGAGCGCTTCTATCGTATTTTAAACGGGTTCTCATGTCAAGAATTTTATGAATGTCTTTACAGGTTTTTGGCCGTAGACCTGAGTCCGGGTTCAGTTATGCGAAGAGTCGAAGCGCTCACATGAGAAGCACCACCGGAGAAGCACCCACATGAAGCTGTGCAATGGAAATGAAGGGCTTGGGAGTAACCAGCTTGGCTTTCGTTACAGTTACGTGCGGAACAAGCGATGACTTGGCATGCTCGTGGTCGGGAAGGTGGCTTGCCCCCGCTTCGTCGATTACCTATGCGTGCCAGAAGAGCGGGGGCAAGCCACCCTTCCCGACCACGAGCATGCTGGTTCAGGTGCGATAAAATCGCTTAAGGGTAGAGAGCTACTCGCTCCCGTCTGATCCTCTCTTGGAGACTCTTTGGGGATGATCGGCTATTTGCTGGCACCGCCCGACTCAATCGCTTCCACCGTTTTGACCAACGCGCGTCCAACTGGCTCAAGTATTTCCGGGCCGGTCATCTCTGGACTGTCAGCAGGTGTGTGATGGAAGCGGTGCGCCGCAGCTATTCCAAACGATCTATAGCCGGCTTTGAGCATGAACTCGAACTCACCGACCGCACGCTCGACTGTCGGCGTCAAACCCGCGAGACCAGCGAAGGTAGTCTTCAGCAACGGGACAAGATCCGGACTGCTCATCAGGGTTCGCCTTGAATCTGGCTCCTGGAGCCGGTTTGGGCCGCTGGCCGTTTCTTCCCAGGCGTATGTCGCAATACCTGCTCCCAGGTGTATCCAACACAACACCCTATCCGCCGTCGGCGCTAGTTCCTTCAGAAAAGCTCGCATCCCCAGCCCGCCAAGCTCGTGACCAGAAGTAGACACAAATAAGAAGCTCGCACCAGATGGACGGCGGCTCGCCCATCGCGCCAGTCCCAGAAACAACACGATGCCCGGACCTCTCTCGCCTGCGCAGCGAAACCAACCGCTCTGCGGAGTCGACACCACGATCAAGTCTTTTCCGCGATCCACCCTGGCGATGACGTTCTTCGCTTTGGCATCGGCGTCATCTTCGCCATCGACCAGCAACGATGCTTTTGCGCTTAATCTTGCGGCGGCCGTGAGCGCTGGCTCATCTCGAGCTCCAACCAGGACGACCGGAATCGGCCAGGGTTCGGCGCCGGCGGGCGAGTTCAAAGCGACGATCTCTTTCGTCGCACTCTCCGTCACCGCAACGACTGCTGCGGCTCCTGCCTTCGCAGCCTCATCAATAAGCCTGGACTGAATAGAGCCCTTGAGCGTTGTCGCGACTGCCTCAGCCGGAAATTTGACGAGCACCAGTTTGCCTCGGAGCAAACCCTGCTCGGCGCTCTTATCCAAGATGGCCATTGTTCCATTGATCGGATCCGGACCGGTCGAGCGCGGAAACCACAAAGGGAAGGCTCTGATACTCTTGTCGGCGATTTTGAGGCGAGTCTGCCGCACGAAGAACTGACGAAGCGAGAATGATTGGAACGTAGCTTTCAATCCGGCTGCGCGAAATCGTTCGATCAGCCACTCAGAGGTTCGTTGATCGACTTCAGTCGCTGTGCGATGCTCACCCAGGTTGTAGTATGCAATCACATCCTCGTACAGCTTCACTCCTGAAAGCGGTCCAAAGTCGTCGGCGCGCTGCGTGTCAGCCGCACGTCTACCTCGCGGCCGCCTCCGATGAGCCGCGCCGACGACGTTTTCGCCAAGCAAAACGGCGCCGGCAAAACTGCCGGCGCCGTATAACAATTCACGTCGTGTTACTCTCATCGCCCTGCTCGAATCGATCGACGATCATCACTGCCGCTTGAGCTTGCTGGTATCGACGGTCACCGGCAGCGGATTGCCATCCATACGCAGCTTATACAACAGGTCACCTTCGACTGCCTTCTTCGCGGCTTTGATGTCAATGTTGAACACTCGAGCCGCGTTGTGACACATCATCTTCTCTTTCGCTTCCGGAGTGAGCTGAGCATACTTGTTCCTCTCGATCATTTCGTCGGGAATCTTGTATGCCTGAAACGCCTGGATCGCCCAATGCGGCGGGCCAAATATCGGAGTGTCGGTTCCCCAGAAAATGTGATCCTCGCCAAGCCCGTCGAGCAGCCGGCCCATCAGTTGAGCGAAGCGCGGCGGATCGGTGGTCATCACCGCAGCCAGGGCTCCAAGCTCGGCGTAGATATTCTTGACCTTTGCCTTCTTCGCTCCTTCGGCGAGTTCGGCTTCATACGGATACGCGCTGTGGAACGCGATGAAGTTCAAGTCAGGAAAATCGGCGGCAGCCCGAATCATATCGCCGGGGTGACAGTACTCCTCGATGAACGCACCGGGAATTCCTTTGTGGACGCAAATGTTTTTCACGCCGTGCTTGCGCAGCACCTGGTACAGCGGATAGGTATTCTTCTCGTCGTCCATGTGCCAGCCACGCGCGTCCATACCCGGTGGATAGAGTTTCAACCCGTCGATCTTCAGGGTCTCGCATTGATAGATGAGCGATTCGACCGCCGATTGTCCGTCCGGCGGATCAACGCAGCCAAGCACCTTGACCCGCGCGGGCGCCATCGAACGAATCATCGCCGCTTCGCGTGGCGGGAACAGATCCACCCCATCGTACGCGGCCTTCATTCCGAAGCTGTTCAGGAACGCGATGTCAGTCTCGCTCTTCAAGAAGAGATCGTCAAAGAAAGTGACTCTTCCCATATCGGCGATAGGGACCGGGTGGCCTGTAAAGGTCGCTCGATAGCCCGCCATGCCCTTCAGAAAAGCCTCGCCTCGCGCATTCATCTTCGCGACTCCGCCCGCTCGCCACCAAACGTGAGTTTGGAGATCGATCAACAGCGGCGGATGAACCGATCCGTCGCGATCGGCTATACGCTCTACCGTTGCCAGATCGAGAAAGCTTTCTTTTGATGGCTGAGACGCATCACTTCGCCGCTGAAGGAACGTGAGCCCGGCCGCACCCGCGGCGGTCAGCTTCAGCATCTCGCGTCGCGATACTCTGGTCGATAGTTTGGAGTCTGACATTAGGTCTCCTTGTAAGACGTGAGAGCAACTGCGTCGGTGACGTTATCATGAATAACCGCGTTTGGTCACGGAACTGCTCAAAAGCGGAATAGGAAAGTTATTTCCGAAGACCGGTGTGTTATCAATATAGGACTCTCCGTCCTTACGCTTGAACCGCCTTTGCGACTTTGAGGTGTTCGCGCCTTCGTCCAGCCCTCGCGTCCAAACGCAAAGCTTCGCAAAAACGCAAAGTAGCAGACTACCCAAAGCTGGTTACGGTTTTTTCTCGGACGCCCTCTTTAAAGGCTCAAGCTGTCTTCGAAGCGCATCCGCTTCAGGATCGGCCGGTGGAGGATTCAATACACGAGCTAAAAACCCCAGCGCTTCAGTCGTTCTGGGCCGGATCGTTCGCCCAACATGATCGGCGCCGCGCACCAGATGATACTCGTGAGGAATCTTGAAGTCCCACATCGTGCGGTGAATGAACTCGGTGCCTTCGTTGATGTTGAACGCGTCCTCATCGCCGACGTCAATGTATATCCCCAATCCCGAGGCGCGAATCCTGTCCGAGTTCGCAACGCAAATCGACGCCGGATTGTTCGCCTCCCAATAGGCTTCGTCGAACGGCTTGCCAAAGATTGTCTGCATCAGTTCGTCACTACGATAGAACCGATTGCGCGGCTTCACGTCTTTCCACTTCAGGGCAGGATCGATGCCCGGCTCGAGCACGGCAACAGCTTCAAACTTGTCAGGGTACTTGAACCCGAGCCGCAGGCCGCCGAGCCCTCCCATCGAGATCCCGAACAACAACGTGCCCTTCCGCTCCCGCGTGACCTTATAAGTCTGTCTCAAGTGTTCAAGGAACGGACCGACGATGAACGACTCCCATTTCTGTGAGCCGTCTTTGTAGTCCATGTAGAACGAGCGCGCGGCGCTCGGCGTTACGACGACCATCTTCGGCAACGTTCCCGCCTTCCACATATCGTCGATCGCCGCGCGCAGGCGAGCGAGAAAGGTTCGGTCACCGCCGCCGCCGTGAAGAAACAACAACAAAGGCAGCGGCCCTTTTTCGGAGTCGTAGCCATCCGGCAGAAGCACGTTGTATTCAACCGGGCCAGGCACCAGCTTCGTGTCAAACCTGGACTCAACAAGCTGGCTTGCCTGCGCACTCTGGCCAAACGCCCCCACGGATATAAGCAGGAAGGTAATAAACAAACCTCTCGGCATAACAGGTCCTCTCACTTTTCAGGCGTCTTGACAATCTGACCGGCTTTCATAATGAACGCCACATTCATGAAGCGCGACAGATCCGAAAGCGCATCACCCTCGACTGCAATTATGTCGGCGAACTTTCCCGGAGCGATCGAGCCGACGCGATCTTCCCATCCGATGTTGCGAGCCGCGTTGATTGTCGCTGATTGAATCGCGCCCATCGGAGTCATGCCGTACTTCACCATGTAAGGTAACTGACGCGCGTTGTCGCCGTGCGGATACACCGCGGCGTCCGTCCCGTACGCTATTTTTACTCCGGCAGCGACAGCTTTTCTGAAGCCCGCTCGCTGGGCCTCGGTGGTTTCTTCATTCTTGCGGATGAACTCGTCGGGGTAACCGAGGCGTTTGTAGTTTTCTGCAATGTAGTCTCCGTTGTAAATGTCCGCGACCAGAAAAGTCCCTCGCTCCTTCATCAATCGTATACCCTCGTCATCGATCAACGAGCCGTGTTCGATCGATTGAACGCCGGCGCGCACAGCATTCTTGATCCCTTCCGCGCCGTGCGCGTGCGCGGTCACGCGAGCACCGTACTTCGCAGCTTCTTCGACCGCCGCCCGAATTTCTTCTTCGCTGAACTCAGACACTCCGGGTCTGGTGCCACGAGTGAGCACCGCTCCGGTTGCGATTATCTTGATGAAGTCGGCGCCCCGATGAAGGATCTCGCGCACGCGCTGGCGGACCTCGGTCGCCGAATTGGCGACGCCCGCTCTAAGATCGGGCGGAAGCACGATGTCCGGACTCAGACCGGTTATGTCTCCGCCGCCCGAGCTAACCGTGATGTAAGCACCGGCTGCAGCCATTCTAGGCCCAAGCACGGTTCCATCGTTGATTGCGTCACGCAGGGCTATGTCCACGAACGCGCGATACGTACCTACGTCACGCACGGTGGTAAAGCCGGCCAGCAGAGTCTTCTTTGCGTTTCTCGCGCCATTGAAGGCCATTTGAGCGGGCGACTGTTCGAGCGGCGCGCCAGGCCCGGAGGATTGAGGCAAGTCGACCAGATGGGTATGACAATCGATCAAGCCCGGCAGCACCGTGTACTTCGAGAGATCGATTACACGAGCGCCCGCAGGAATCTCCGAAGCGCGAGGGGAAGCGATCTTCTCGATCTTGTCACCGCGCACATAGATCACCCTGTCGTGCAACACGTCGCCCTTCTCGACGTCGATCAACCGGCCCGCGCGAATGACGGTCAGTTCCTGCGCGGAAGCCGGCACGAAGAGCAATAGGATCAAGAGGAGTCGAGTCACTGCCGATTCGCCACCAACGCAAAGAGGCTGTAGGAAAGTTCGCTTGTTCATTTCGGATTATCGGCTGATTGTCCGGGTCGTCGGAGATGAGAACAATATCAAAACCAACCGAAAGCTCAAGCGCATTCTGTCGCCATCAAGGATTCGTGGCCGCTACGGTTTCTATCTCGATCTTGAATCCGTAATGAAGCTCCTTTACCGGAACGACCGCTCGCGCTGGGCGATGATCTCCCATCACTCGCGCATAGACGGCGTTCACCGCAGACCACAGCTCAATGTCTGAAATGTAAACAGTCATCTTGAGCACTCGAGTGAGATCGCTACCGGCGGCTTTGAGGATTTCGCCGATGTTCTTCAAGCACTGCTCGGTTTGTTCTTCGATCGAACCGGTGAGCCTTGCTCCGGTGTCAGGATCGATCGCGAGCTGGCCCGCTACAAAGATGAGCCCGTTGTAAACGACGGCTTGCGAGTAATGCCCTGCAGGCATCGGCGCATTCGGAGTAGAAACGGTTGTAATATCCATCTCTCATTTCCTCCAATCTAGCGGTGGTATTTCGCCACGATTCTCACACCTTGCGAGTCTTCCATTTCCCTCTTCGAAACACCACCACCGAAACCACTGCAAGCAACGACTCGGCTAGCGTGATCGCAACAAACACGCCCTTCGCGCCAAATCCAAACGGAATCGCCAGGCTGTACGCCAGCGGAATCTGAAACAACCAGTAGCAACACAGGTTGATCACAGTCGGAGTGTTCGTATCCCCGGCTCCGTTGAACGATTGCACCATCACCATTCCGTACGCGTAGAAGATGTATCCATAGCTGATGAATCTCAAGCACGAGACACCATACGGCACGACCGCCGGGTCGGTAGTAAATATGCCGATCAGCCGCTCGGCAAAGGTGATGAAGATGATCGCCACCAAACCCAGAAAGCACATGTTGGCGAAGCCGGTCACCCAAACCGACCGCTCCGCCCGCGCCGGCTTCCCTGCCCCGAGGTTTTGGCCCACCAATGTCGCTGCCGCATTGCTCATTCCCCACGACGGCAGGATCGCAAAGATGATGATTCGCAACGCGACTGTGTAGCCCGCCAGCGCCGCGTCGCCGAACACAGCGACTATGCGCACCAGCCCGAGCCAACTCGCGGTCGCTATCAGAAACTGAAACATCCCTCCCAACGAGATGCGCACCATTCGCGTCATCACCTCGACGTTGAGCCGTATGCCGCGCCAGTCAACTTTGACCCGTCCTCGTCCGCTGAACAGAAACCAGAGTTGGAAGAGAACGCCCGTGCCGCGTCCGATCGTCGTCGCGATAGCGGAGCCGGTCACTCCGAGCTTTGGAAACGGACCGAGCCCGAAGATCAGGCAGGGATCCAGAATGATGTTGATCACGTTCGCGATCCACAGCACACGCATCGCTATCGAGGCGTCGCCGGCTCCGCGGAACACTGCGTTTATCAGGAACAACTGCATGATCACGACGTTTCCGCCGAGTATCACTCGGGCGTAGCCGGTTCCCATCGCGATCACGCCGTCTGAAGCGCCCATCAACTTGAACATTTGCGGCGCGAAAGCAATCGCCACGATCCCGACCGGTATTGAAGCTACGACGCCGAGAATGACCGATTGGACCGCCGCGATCGACGCGCCGTGGTGGTCCTTCTCGCCGATGCGCCGCGCGACCGTCGCAGTCGTAGCCATGCTTAGTCCCATCGCTACGGCAAAGACCATCGTCAACATCGACTCCGTTATGCCGACCGTGGCCGTAGCTTCCTTGCCGAGGTGCGCGACCCAAAAGACGTTGATGATGCCGAACAGCGACTCCATCATCATCTCCAGCACCATCGGCACGGCTAAGAGAAAGATGGCTCGCCCGATCGAGCCCTCGGTAAAGTCCTGCTGCGAACCGACGACTGCTTCGCGGAGAAACCCCGCCCCGCGCCTGAGTCTGGAATTACTAAGCGGCTGGTTGAGCGAAGCTGCGACAAGTTCTTCTTTTCTTGCTTGCATGCCTTAGCCTTCGATTTTCTTCGGTTGAGTGCAGTAATTGAAAACGAGGGAGGTACGCGCAAGGTTCAGCCGCGCTTTCGGCGGTTCACCATTGCGTCTTTCCATTCGTCGCCATCGCGCAGGGATCCCGGCGTGGCGTCGAGAAGGACCGGGTTGGACTCAAAAGATTTTCATATCGGGGAAATAAATACCATTTATGTAAGGCGCTCGTCAATTCAAACAGGCGGGTAAGAAGTCTCTGTCACCGGTTCAACTTCCAGCGCCGGATGTGCGCGAGCCTTCTCGTCACCTCTGTCGAGCCATCTCTGCAACAGCAACCACCCAATGCCCGGAACCGCGAACGCCAGACCTAGAACCGTCGCCATTCGCCGCGCGCCCAGTCCCGGATAATCCACGCCCCAGCCCGTCACATAAGTCGACACCGACATCGTGAGAGTCAACAGAGCCATCTCGAGCGCGAATACGCGGCCCAGGAACCTGTCCGGCACAGTCATCTGCAGAAGAGTAGTCGAGAACACCCATTGAATGCTCCCGCCCGAATGCGCGCCTAGGACGCATATCAACGCGACCACCAGCACAGGTGAATGCGCGAACAACAGATAAAACGCCGCCGAGACGAAGAACGCGACTGTTATTGCCTGAC
>DATLWF010000254.1:0-2922 GCA_035576605.1 Blastocatellia bacterium
AGCACCACGTCGTTGGCTACCGGCCGCACAGCCAGCAGATCCGCCTCGCCTTGCTGATCGTTGTCCTCGGCGCCCTCCACTGCATCGGCAAGTGCGTCGGCACCGCCAGCCACCAGAGCAATCGCGCGGGACCGAGGCCACGAGAAGGTTGGATACAGTTCTACCGCATCAGGCAGTCCAAGACGCCCAGAGGTGCCGGCACCCACGTAGATGAGACGGCCTCCTGCCGCAATTCGGGGGATCGATTCACGTACCGCTTCGGCCAACCGTAGGCGGACAGCCCAGACCGCCTGAGCGGCGTTAAGCTGATCCTCAACCAGAACCTCGACCAGCCGATCGACAGGGTACAGGTCAAGGTCGGGATGCTGCGGGTGCGGATTTTCTGTACTGTTTTGCATCGCGATTCATTCCGGGCGAAAATGCGGTCGCCAAAGACGGAGTTGTCCACATAACCACGGGTCACCCATTCATTACACCCTTTCCTAGATTATTCCGATTCAACAACTCCCAAAAGGCTTGTTTGCGCAGCATCCTTCGCGCCTCGTAAAGGGCTGGTTTTTGTGATGTTTATCTCCGATTCCATCTATCCGTGCAACAACCGTCTGCGGTCCGCCGCACGCTTTCTCTTAGGAATAGCTGCGTTTTTGCCCAATTAACGAGAACTCGGGGGACGAGCAGGTAACGATCGTGGCGCAAACGCTGCACTACTATTCAACCCATCATCATTATTGGTGCGGCGAGATGCGCTGATGCCTTCAATCCGTGATAACTGCCTCCTTGAACTAACCCGCTGACGCGGGAGACGGCGGTCGGCCAGGGGCATCGGCTCCGCGACCGTCAACGATGAACCCCGCATGCGCGTCTTTCGCGATCCGTGGCTCACGCAGTCGTTTCCGTCCATAACCGCTTCGAAGTGACTCCGCCCGCCATCTCCATTTTGACTGATCTGAACAGTATATTCACGCGACGTGATCCGGGATTGTGTTCACGATCATTGAATACAGATGGTCGAGATCACCCTCGAGTTCGCTGCTGTCGAACGGGTCGCGATTGGCGCCAAACGCT
This sequence comes from Blastocatellia bacterium, assembly GCA_035576605.1. GTDB lineage: Bacteria > Acidobacteriota > Blastocatellia > UBA7656 > UBA7656 > Onstottus_A. The sequence continues at coordinate 1,066 of DATLWF010000254.1, forward strand.
TCATCCAGTTCTATCCAATCCGCAGCGGTAAGGCATCGCAGCGCAGCGGGCAAAACCACTTCCTCTTCCAGCCGCCTGTGGTTACCGTAAAACGCTGCGTATTCCTCGACCATCTTCCGCAATGCAGGAACCTCTGAATCACCGGCCACCTCATATCGCACCAGGGCACGTTCAAGATTTCGCACCCGCGCTTCACCCTGTACATGCTGCGCCTCCAGTTCGTCGATGACATCGTCCAGTTCATTCGTGCGCAATCGCAAGCGCATGAATAAATATTTGTCTTCCTTAGGGTGATGCACCTGTTCCGGATATTCCCGAATGTAGTAAAGCATGGCCCGCAACACCATAGGTCCGGGCGCATGTGCACTCGTGTCCAAGGAGTCCACAAACCGCGTCATCCCGTTGACCACTGTCGAGAGCTGCTGATGCTCGTGGATGATCGTCTGTACCGCCCTTCGCGCTAATGGTTGTTGCATGTCATTCTCCGCCTATAGGCCGTAGCAAATGCGTACCATTTGCTGCGTCATTTCCACTAACCCGGGCATAAACTAGCGCATCCGTCCGACTGATCTGAGTATTGAGCGGCCTTGTGGAGTCAAACGCACATGTGCGTATCCTGAGGCCAGCTTTTCTAGCGAAACAAGCTGACGCTCGCACAAGGCACCCAGATCCTCAAGATCCAGATTGTTCGAATTCTGGTTAGTCTCAAGCAGCATGAGCGCTGCAATCTCATGTGGGCTGAGCATTGTCGTCTCCGTTGATCAGAGTCCCCGCGCTTCGGGTCACGTTTCAAGAATAGATGCTCACCAAAGGTTGTCGACGCGCATTTTGTCGCATGCTGCTGGACTTCAAGTCGAAAAGCGCAATAGATGTCTTCGGGAAGACAACTGACGAATGCGATCTCCCCGCCTTCGCCGTTACGGCAGCACCTGCAGCGCGAAGTCGCAAGCAAGCACCGTAGCCGACAACAAGAGACCAAGTGCGATATTGGGAACGCGGCGCCCGAGGTCGGGGTGTCCGCCTCCCACGCTAAGAAGAGAAAACAAGATTCGATGACGATCTGCGTTTCAAACAGCACGAGCATCAATGTGAACTCATAGCCCATCTCCTTGAACACCGATAAATTCAGACCGTAGTTGACGACCCAATATGCGATGCGATAAACCTCATAGACCGCAAGGAGTATCGGAAAGAAATAGCTCGCCACATAGGTCGGGAAGGTCGCGTGCCGAAAGTGAAGATGAAAATTGGGGGCGAGTTGCATGAACCTGCTCCTCTGGGAACCCGTCTCTATTCCCACCGCGCAGGTGGGTAGTCTGGTCACGGCGTCGCGGCGCGCCACCACGTTGAACACCTAGCCGTTGCCCTCCTGGCCCCGTACCAGGAGCACTGGACATGTTGCGATGCGCACGAATCTTTCCGCGATACTGCCCAGCATTAGGCGACCTACGACATTTCGCCCACGCGTACCGATCACGACAAGATCTGCGCCGTATCCATCCACCCGTTGTAGAAGGCATGAAGCGACATCATCAGAGAGGCTCTCGAGTCCGGTCACCGAAACGTCGCCGGTGACGCCGCCCTTACTGAAGTTTCTTCGCGGATTCGCGACAACAAGTCTGGCCTCTTCATGTGAGACGGCCTGCATCGCTGCCCGATCACCGCAGTATTCGTACATGGTGCTGCGCAATCCGCATGTATGGCGCTTGTGCCAGTACTACTCGATTACGTTCGGCGGCTTCACGGCCCTGTCTCTCTGGATACCGCAGTACCTGAAGGCCGAGTATGGGATGTCGCTCGTAGTGGCGTCCGCGTTCACCGCCGGCTTTTCGCTCCCGGGGTCGGTTCTGCGCGCAG
>DATLWF010000255.1:0-18979 GCA_035576605.1 Blastocatellia bacterium
GCTGCGCGAGGAGAACAATGACAACCCCGACGCCACGGGCGGCGAGAAGGCCGTCACAGAGTTTGTCCGAACGAATCGCCCCGACCTGAAGATCTTTTCCCTGGTGAACAACTTTGACGGCAAGGTATGGGAAAGCGATAAGCTCGCGGCGATGCTTGCAAGTCCCGACGCGCGGGCTCGGTGCATTCACCAACTGGTTGACTACGCCGGTGAGCATGACTTTGCCGGCATCAGCATAGACTTCGAGAACGTTCTCGATGCGAGTCAGTCCGCACTCATCGAGTTCACCAAAGAACTTTCCTCGGCGTTGCACCCGATGGGGCGCGAGCTCTCGATCAATCTCCCGGTCAACAACGACTCGTTCGATTATCGCAAGCTGTCTGCATCTGCCGACTACGTGATACTGATGGCCTATGACCAGCATTATTCGGGGAGTGATCCGGGTCCGGTCGCCGGGCTTGACTGGTTCGAAGAGATGCTGCGATTGCGGCAGGCGGACGTGCCAGCCTCGAAGACAATCGTAGCGATCGGAAACTATGCTTACGATTGGAAGGAAGGAAGTGAGCCCGACGTCAAGACCTTTGAGGAAGCAGTGCTCACCGCGGCCGAATCATCGGACAAGGACGCAAAGATACAGATACAACTCGATCCGATATCGTTGAACCCGAAGTTTGAGTGGGTCGAAGTGGAAGATGGAAAAGAGAAGCGGCATCAAGTCTGGATGCTCGACGCGGTGTCCGCTTTCAATCAGGTTGCAGTGACTCGCTCGCTTGGCGCCCGAGGAGTCGCGCTATGGAGGCTGGGAAGCGAGGACCCGTCACTCTGGAGTTTCTATGGCGCCGATGTTCCCCTCGATGAAGCCGCAGCGTCCAAGCTGACTCAAATGATATATGGTTACGGGCTCGATTATGAGGGCCGCGGCGAGATCCTGCGAATCGCCGCAAAACCTAAAGACGGCGCGCGTGAGATAAAGTTCGACAGTGTGCATGGCTTTATCACCGCCGAGACAGTTACCGAGTTTCCGTCGCCGTGGATAATCTATCGATACGGGGACGCGCCTCGGAAGATCGCTCTGACTTTTGACGATGGCCCCGACCCCGACTACACCCCCCGAATCCTTGACGAGTTGAAGAAAGCGAATGCTCCAGCGACGTTTTTTGTTGTCGGATTGAGCGGAGAGCTCCAACCCGACTTGCTAAAGCGAGAGATTGCCGAAGGGCACCAGATGGGCAATCACACCTTCACTCATCCGAACCTTGCGACAATCTCTGAAACACAATTTCGGCTCGAGCTTAAAGCCACGCAGGTGCTGTTTGAAAGCATTCTGGGCCGGCGCACTGTGTTGTTCCGGCCGCCTTTCGCCGAAGACTCCGAACCGGTTACGCCAGATGAGGTTCAGCCTCTCGATCTGGTGAGCGACCTCGGCTATGTGACGGTCGGAATGTTGATCGACCCTAAGGATTGGCGACGACCCGGCGTGGACGTGATCGTTCAGCGCACAGTCGAAGCGGCCGAGCGCGGGGCCGGTAACATCGTGCTGCTGCACGACTCGGGCGGCGATCGCTCGCAGACGATTGAGGCGTTGCCCAGGCTAATCGCCGAGTTGCGAGCTCGCGGGTTTGAGTTGGTCACCGTCGGCAATTTGATGGGCAAATCTCGCGATGAGGTAATGCCCCTGGTGCCCGCAGAACTGTGGTGGCAAACATGGTCCGGGCGCGCCGCGTTCGCAACAGTCAACTTCGTCATCAGCGCAGTTCAGTACCTGTTCCTGATCGGCATCGTGCTCGGCGCCGGCCGCCTGGTTTTTATCGGGACCCTTGCGATCATCGAGCACTGGCGCGAGCGGCACGCGGTCTACGATTCGAGCTACAGCCCGACGGTTGCGGTGATCGTACCTGCATTCAACGAAGAAAAGGTCATACTTCAAACCGTAGTATCGCTGCTGGCTTCGGATCATCCCCCGAACTTCGAGATCGTCGTTGTCGATGACGGCTCGACCGACGGCACTTATCAGCGTTGCGTCGAAGCGTTCGCCGGCGAGCCTCGCGTACGGGTTTTCACCAAACCGAACTCGGGTAAACCCGATGCGCTGAACCACGGCGTGCGCCACACTGCATCCGAGATCGTCATCGCGCTGGACGCCGATACGCTGTTCGCGCGCGACACGATCAGCAAACTCATCCGCCACTTCGCCAATCCCCAGGTTGGCGCGGTCGCCGGAAACGCGAAGGTCGGCAATCGCGTAAACCTGCTGACTCGATGGCAGGCGCTCGAGTACGTCACCAGCCAGAACCTCGACCGCCGCGCTTTCAACCTGTTGAACTGCGTCACGGTGGTTCCGGGCGCGGTGGGCGCGTGGCGGCGCGAGTTGATCGAGCAGGTTGGAGGCTTCAACGATCTGACCCTTGCCGAAGACGCCGACCTTACGATGTCCATCCGCAAGCTTGGCTACTCGATCGCGTACGAAGACGAAGCAGTGGGCCTAACTGAAGCCCCGGACACCGTTCGTGGCTTCGTCCGCCAGCGATACCGCTGGATGTACGGCACGCTTCAGGCGGCGTGGAAACACGCGGACGCGTTGTTCCGTCCGCGCTATGGCTCGCTTGGGTTCATTGCTTTGCCAAACATCTTCATCTTCCAGGTGCTCTTCCCGCTCATCTCGCCGGTGATGGACCTCCTGATGCTGGTGACGCTGTTGATCGCGGCAATCAACAAGCTTCAGCACCCCCAGGAGTTCTCGGCTGATTCGTTAAGACGGGCTTTGTTCTACTACGCGCTGTTCGTTGCGATCGAGTTCGCTGCGGCGTCGATAGCTTTTCTGCTCGAGAAGAAAGAAAACAAGCGGCTGCTGGTCTGGCTGTTCTGGCAGCGATTCTTCTATCGTCAGTTGATGTACTACGTGGCGATCAAGGCGACGATGGCTTCTTTAAAAGGGATCGCAGTGGGTTGGAACAAAGTCGAGCGCAAAGCAACGGTTAAAGCCTGAGTATTTGCTATTTGCTATTTTCTATTTTCTATTTGCTATTTCGGTCACAAATCACGCATCCCAAATGACAAATGACAAATGGAAAATAGAAAATGCCTCTCCTTCTCCATTATTGCCAATGCAAACACCCGTTTGTTACTATCCTAGTCAGCTGACTAATCCGCAGCTAAGCTCCCGTAGCCGTGCCGGAGGAACAATCAATGAAATCCATGCCGCGCGCGCTGGTGATGATTGCGCTGGCGCTCTCATTCATCGGTGTTGCTGCTTTTGCGCGAGAGCTCGGCGCGCGTGAAGCTCGCGAGAAGATCGCGCAAGCGCTCGGGTTCGACAAGTCCGACAACGTGCACATCAAAAACATCAGCCACGGCATGGGAGGCGAGGCAATCGTCGAAGCTCAGTTTGATGCGGCCTTCAGGTTTACGCCCGACAAAGAAGGCAAGTGGCAAGCGGTCGATGTGCGCGCCGGAGACCGCAAATGGGAATCGATCGAGCTGATACAGACTGCGCTCCGCAAAGAGAAAGCGTTGCGGACCGGCGCCGAGCTTCGCACCATTGCAACTGCACTGGAAGCCTACCGCCGCGATAAGGGTTCGTATGTCCAGGCCGAGACCGGTTCGGCGCTTATCGATCATCTTGCTCCGAGCTATTTGAGCTCGATCATTCGGCTCGACGCCTGGTCGCGCGAGTTGAGTTATAAGGGCTCGGCCACCAGCTACCGGCTCTCCAGCCTCGGACCCGACGGCAAACCGGACACGGATGACGACATAGTTTTTGAGAATGGCCGTTTGGTCAAGGGAGCGATCGAGTGACCGATGCGGAAACAGAGTCCCAGTCAAGTCGACGCTGCTCATCGAACCGCTCTCACTCTGGTGCTGGCTTTGGCGATGAGCATTGTGATCTACACCGGCGTGGGACTATTGATAGTGAATCTTCGCGGTCCGGGTGCGCAAGCGCAGCTCCCGTACTCGTTCTACGCGGCAGCAGCCTTGCTCGCAATCGGTTCCATACTGATTCGACGCGCGCAATTGCAGAGGATGAAGCTCGAAGCGGTAGCGGGAAAACGCGGCGTCGATGGACTAATAAAGCATTTGCTGAATGCGACGATCCTGGCCGCCGCTATCGCAGACGTGATTGGAGTCCTCGCGCTGGTGGTGGCTTTCTTCGGCGGCGATAAGAGTGATGTGATAAGGCTGGGGGTTGTTGCGCTGGCGGTCTCGTTGTTCAACTACCCGAGGCGGTCAGCCTGGCAGCGAGCGGTGGACTATTTCTCCGCTGCAAACGCGGGCACGGGTGAGGGCAGATTAGGCCTGTGACCGGGACTAGAATAGACTTTAGTCTGTGTCCGGGGACCAGATGAGCATAGACTCTCGTCTGTGTCCGGAGAATTACCATAATCGATTGGCTGGCGCGGACTGAAGTCTACGCTACGACGGGCGCATAGAAAGGGAGCAACTTTGAGAAACAACAAATTCATAGCCAGCGCGGTTCTTGCCCTGGCGATGGCGCTAGTTAGCGCGGCGAACGTGGAATCGGCTTCCGGAGCAGGTTTCAGGGCTCAAAACAATTCGCAGTCGCAGAGCGCCGATAAACGCGCCGACGCGCTGAAGAAGTATCTCGAGGCCAAGCGGCTCGATGATGCGGGCAACTATCCCGGCGCGGTCGCGGCTTACAAAGAGGCCCTTGTGCTGGACCCTCAATCGGTCGAGCTCCGAACGGCGCTTGGCTCGCTCTACCTGAAGAACCGCAATGTCATCGACGCCGAAGCGCAGGCTAAGGAGGCGATGAACCTGGCGCCCGATAGCATCGACGTGCGCAAGCTGCTCGCTCGCATCTATCTTGCTCAGACCTTCGTCGGCACAACCACGGTAAAGGAAAAGGCTCGAGCTGCGATCAAGGAACTCGAGGAGATTGCCCGTCTCAGCCCGACCGCAAAGATTGAGGTGGGTGATGAGGAACAGCCCGTGCTCTCGGTCATCGGCGGGCTTTACTGGACTCTCGACGAACAGGACAAAGCGCTCGATGCGTTGAAGCGCGTTTCTGAGGGCAGCTCGACAGCGGATCGCGCGCACTATCAACTAGCCCAGCTCTACTCTCAGAAAAACAAGTTCCGAGAAGCCGCCACCGCCGCCCGCAAGGCTTATGACATCGATCCCAAATCGCCGCAGTATGCGGGACTGCTCGCCAAATCGCTGCTGCGCATCGGGCGCACGCAAGAGGCGTTGGATATCTATAAGAAGGCTATCGGAATCAAGGAAGCCGCGAGCAAAGCCGACAAGAAACCCGCCGAAGCCAAGTCATCGGAGGACAAGGACGATGAAGGGACGAGCGTGCTCATAAACTCTCCGCTTCTGTTTGACTACGCCGAGGCGTTGGTTTTTGCGGGACGCTATGACGAAGCAAACAAACTGCTCGACCCGTTGATCAAGGCAGTCCGCAAAGATACGCCGGCCTACCTGACGCTGATCAGCAGGAAGGGAGACGTGCTGAGAAGAACCGGCAAGCGGGAAGATGCAGTGCAGTTGTTTGAAACTGCTCTCAAGGGACAGGACGTGTCCGACAGCTTGCCGGTTGTATATGCGCTCGCAGAGACCTACGAAGAGATGCTGCAGTTTGATAAGGCAGTCTCGACCTATGAAGATGCTCTAGCGTCAATCGTCAACCCGGACGGCACGGTCGGCGCGCGAGAAGCGGAGAAGCAAGCGGCCGAGGTCGTGCTTCAGCGAATAGGCGTCGCATATCGCGTGGCGGGAAAGCGCGATAAGGCGATGGAAACCTTCGAGCGCATGAGAAAAGTCGTCGGTAAGGACCGTCCGCGCGCGGACCAACTCATCGTGGACACGTTGATCAACGAGGGCAAATACAAAGAAGCACTCGCCGCGGCGACTGATGCGGCCGCGCGCTTCCCAGACGAGCGCTCGTTCAAGCTCTATCGCGCGCAGTCTGCCGGCCGCCTGGGCGACCTCGCTACCGCTGACGCGACGCTGAAGGCGCTGCTCAAGAACGGGCCGGAGGACGCCGACGTGTACCTGTTCTGGTCAAGCGTGCAGCTTGATGCCAACCAGGTGAAGGAAGCCGAAGAGAGCGCGCGCAAAGCGGTGGCGCTCGAGCCGAACGACGTCGGTCCGCTGGTCACTCTGGCGAGCGTGCAGGACAGAGAGAAAAAATACAAAGAGTCCGAAGCGACCTTGAAGAAGGCGCTCGAAATTGACCCCGACAATGCGACGATTCTGAACAACCTCGGTTACTTTCTTGCGGACCGCAACGAGAGGCTTGTGGAAGCGGAAGCGCTGATACGCCGCGCGGTGAACATCGAGCCTACGAACGGATCGTTTCTGGATTCACTCGGATGGCTGCTGTTTAGACAGGGAAAACTCCCGGAGGCCCAAAAGTATTTGGAGCAAGCGGTCATCTATCAGGCGCGCTCGGCGACGATTCACGATCATCTTGGAGATCTGTACAAGAAACAGGGACAGACGGATAAGGCTCGCGCGAAGTGGGAAGACGCGTTGAGGCTCGCGACCGAACCCGAAGAGGTAAAGAAGATCAAGGAGAAGCTGGGGAAGAAGTGAAAACTGAGGTTCCATAAGTCGAAGGGAAAAAGGAAACAGGAAGAAGCAAGTGAGCACAGAAGGATAACAGGTCGGGAAGGGTTGCTTGCCCCCGCTCTTGCCGCCAAGTTCAATGCTGAAGGGATTGCCAAGAGCGGGGGCAAGCCACCCTTCCCGACCTGTTATCCTTCCGGGGCGCCCTTCACCTCTAAACTCAAACATGCGAAGCAAGGTAAACTACATTCTACTTGTCACCGCGGCGGCGCTTACGCTGGCGCCGTGGACAACCGAGCGTGCGTACTCGCAACAGAAGGGCTCGGGAGTTGCGGGCGGCGGCCGGGTGGCTCGCGGAAGCACACATAGTTCGACGCCAAAGAATTCAACTCGCGATCCCTCGGAATCTGGTGAGGAGGCGACCGGGAGTATTTCCAGCCACCGTATTCTCGAGCTTGAATCGCTCGAGCAGCAGTGCCTGGACGAAATCAACCGTGTGCGCCGGCGCAGCGGACTTCCTCGGCTGAACTTTTATGAAGAGCTTCTTCCGGTTGCTCGCGCGTACAGCCGACGAATGGCTGAAGAACATTTCTTCTCGCACAATGATCCCGACGGGCTCACCGTTCGCGAGCGAGTCGACGACGCGGACATCAGATGGCGAATGTTGGGGGAGAACCTGGCTTATTCGAACGGCTACGTCAACCCGGTAGCGGCGAGCCTTCACGGTTGGATGGAAAGCCCGGGCCACCGCCGAAACATCCTCGATCCGGATTTCAGCCTGACGGCGATCGGCGCGTGGATCAAAGAGGATGGGACGGTTTACTTCACGGAGATTTTCCTTAAACAATAGCTAAGTGCGTCGTAGACCCGGTTAGGCGAGCAAGGTATGCGGAGGCATTTGTGGGAAGGAGTCATCATATCGTCGCGGACGATCTGCGAAAAGATGAAGAGTTCGTAGTTCGGCCTTTAGGCGGAAGTTTGTAGCACGGTGCCCGGACTGTTACCAGATACAAGCTTCCGCTTAAAGGCCGAACTACGAACTCTCGTACGATAACCTATGACGACAAAAGAACTGATCAATGCCGAGATTGAGGGACTCAGCGAAGAAGAACTGCAGAGAGTATACGACTTGGTCAGGAGCCTGACTGAATCGAGGGTTAGCGAACAAAACCGAGCTTTATGTCCAGACTAAGCGTATCCAAATCGAAGCCCCAGAAGATTTCGCTGCGAATCTAGACCTCTATCGGAGCGGAGAAAAGCGTGTCCTGTAGGAGATTCAAACATTTTGGGCAAGGTCTACTTTGTTTTAGTGCTAGCCGTAATCAGCAGTTGCAAATCCTCGTCGCCGAATGCTGCTGATTCCACGGTTCCTGTAAAACTACAAGACAGCCCACGACAACAAAGCGCTGCCCAAGTATTGGTATCCGATTCACTAAAACCAAGTAGAAGCTACTCAATTAAGCAACATCCGTATTATGCTCCACACATAATCGGGGCACTCTCCAACCTTGTGGCTCAGCATGGGAAATCCAGGAGGAACCATTTCTACATATCAAAGGTCAAAGAGTACAGTGGTGGCTATCCTGATGTCTGGATCTATTGGAAAGAAAGTCGAATCTTAATGACCTGGGACCCGAACACTGGCACCAACAAGAAAGGCGAGCATGCTCCAGAGTTCGATTTGGTTTCTTGGTGGCCCAGGCACGTATATCGGCTCGACAAGGACTTGGTAAATGGCCCTTACGCAAACGGCAATGACAGACTGACGCGGCGTGCCGCGACTGAGATAATCAGAGACTGTAAACTGCAGGGTGATTTATTCATAACCAATGACGTCCGCCTAACACAATAAGGCGCAAGTCAAGCCTTCTGGTCCGAAACCAAATGCCCTCCTCCATTCAGATCAAATCCTACGCGAAAATCAACTGGACGCTCGACGTGCTCTTCAAGCGCGACGACGGTTACCACGAGCTTCGAACCGTCTATCAAACTGTTTCGCTTCACGATACATTGGCCATCATCGAAACCGGCGGCCCGATAGAGATTATTTGCGATGACCCGCGAGTCCCGTGTGACGAAACGAATCTCGCCTACAAAGCTGCGGCTTTGTTGCGCGAAGCGGCCGGCACTTCCAAAGGGGCGCGCATCGAGATCGAGAAGCGCATTCCGGTTGCGGCCGGGTTGGGCGGCGGCTCTTCAAACGCCGCGGCGGCGCTTCTCGCGCTGTCAAAACTGTGGCAGGTTGAGATCGATGAACGAAACCTCGTTCGAATTGCGGCGAGCCTCGGATCGGATGTGCCTTTCTTTCTGATGGGAGGCACCGCGCTCGGCATCGGGCGAGGCGAAGAGGTCTACCCCATCGAACAAGTCGACTCCGAACACCTGTTGCTTGTTAATCCGGGCTTTTCGGTTTCAACACGCGACGCATACGAAAAGCTTTCGCGGTTGACAAGGTCGGAAGCGGCTAATAATATACCCTTTACTTTACTGGCCGCTAAAGGCATCAGTGGGCTACCGCTTGTGGCGAGAAACGATCTGGAAGAGGTCGTGCTAGCCGCTCACCCAGAAATTGCGGAAGTCAAACGCAGGCTTCTAAGCCTTGGCGCAAGACACGCTCAGATGTCCGGCAGCGGCGCAACTGTCTTTGGGGTCTTTGATAATTCGCAGATGATCGAGCGAGCCGAGTCCGAAGTGCGCGCAGCCGGTTGCTGGGCACAGCGAGTGCGCACCGTCGACGCGCGCGAGTATAAGGCTACGATCTTCCAGTAAACTAGAGGATCGATGATGGAGGATAGAGGATCAATCCTCTATCTTCCATCCTCGATCCGCGGCTTTGTGGTTGGTCTTTAACGCGGTGAATTCCAGTCTAATCCTTTTCAGCTTAATACTGGGGAGTCGCCAAGCGGTAAGGCAGCGGCCTTTGGAGCCGCCATTCGGAGGTTCGAATCCTCCCTCCCCAGCCAACGCAGTAAACAGAAGGCAGTAGGCAGCAAGCATCGCTGCCTACTGCTTTCTGCCTACTGTTTCGTGGAGGCAGTGTGAACATTAAGGTCTTTTCAGGAAACGCGAACCGGCCGCTGGCTGAAGAGATTTGCCATCACCTGGGGATCGAGATCGGGAAAGCTCAGACCGGGCGTTTCTCCGACGGCGAGTTCAACTTCCAGATTCTGGAGAACGTGCGCGGCGAAGACTGCTTCCTCGTTCAACCGACCTGTCCGCCGGTCGATTCGAACGCGATGGAGCTGCTGATCATGCTCGATGCGTTCAGGCGCTCGTCGGCAAAGCGGGTCACGGCGGTGATACCGTACTACGGTTACGCGCGCAAGGATCGCAAGGACCGTCCGCGTGTCCCGATTTCGTCGAAGCTCATTGCTAACCTGATATCAGAAGCCGGCGCCGATCGCGTGCTGCTTTTCGATCTGCACGCGGGTCAGATCCAGGGGTTCTTTGACATACCGGCTGACCACCTCTTTGCGGCCCCTGTGCTGGTCGGCTACTTTCAGGCATTGGAGCTGCGGGACCTGACGGTGGTCGCACCCGATGCGGGGGGCGTCGAACGCGCCCGCGCTTACGCGAAACGCCTGGACGCGGAGTTGGCGATCATCGACAAGCGGCGTGACTACGAGCGACTGGGTGAAGTCGAAGTGCTTCACGTCATCGGCGAGGTCGAGGGGCGCACCGCGCTGATCGTAGACGATATGGTCGATACGGCCGGAACGTTGGTGAAGGCGGCTGAGGCGCTCAGGGACAATGGCGCGAAGTCCGTGCTGGCTTCCGCTACTCACGCGGTGCTCAGCGGACCGGCGGTTCAGAGAATCGAAGCGTCGCCGATCGAACAACTGGTAGTGACTAACACTATTCCGGACGGCGTTGCTTGCGGGTCTGCGAAGATCAAATGTTTGAGTGTGGCGAAGCTTCTGGCTGAAGCTATTCTGTCGATACACGACGAGACGTCGGTAAGCAGGCTGTTTATTTGAGAATGAACCGTGATGCGTGATCGGAACAAACGGATCACGCATCACGTTCACGCATCACTTTTGGGAGTCGTTAAGAAATGATCAAGGATCTAACAATCAACGCAAGCGCACGAGAGGGAGTGGGAAAGGGTCCGACTCGCCGATTGCGCGCGCAAGGCATGATTCCCGTGGCGGTCTATGGCGAAGGTGGCGACGCGGTTGCCGTTGCGGTCAGCGCCAAAGACATCGCAACCATACTTCGCTCGGGTTCGGGTCACAACACCATCTTCAAGCTCGCGCTCCCGCAAAGCGACGGGGAACCCGCCAATGTGATCATCAAGGACTATCAAGTCGATCCGGTCAAGGGCCGGTTGCTGCACGCAGATTTGTTGCGGTTGTCGATGACCACCCTGACCCGCGTGAGCGTCTCGGTTGAAACAATCGGCGAGCCGCTCGGCGTCAAAAGCGAGGGCGGCATTCTCGAGCTTCAACTTCGCGATATTGAGGTCGAGTGCCTGCCGGGCGACATCCCCGAGCAGTTGACGGTCGACGTCTCGAACCTTCAGATCGGTGATCACGTAACGGTGGCCGACCTCGTCTATGATCGCGAAAAGGTTAAGCTGCTTGCCGACGAACATCAGATCGTTGCCGGCGTCCTGGCTCCGCGAATGGTCGAGGAAGTCGCGCCAGTTATCGCAATTGCTGAAGGCGAGGCCGGCGCAGCCGCCGAGCCCGAGATGATCAAGAAGGGCAAGGCTGAAGAGGAATAGTCCGTAGTCCGTAGTCAGTAGTCCGTAGCGATGAAGAACTAACGCCTGGCTACGGACCACGGACTACGGACTACGGACCATGAAGCTAATAGTCGGGCTCGGGAATCCGGGGCGGGAATACGAAATGACCCGTCATAATCTCGGGTTCATGCTCATTGACAGATTGTTTACGCTGGGGAGTGGCCGCCGCTTTCGCTCCGAGTCGAACGCAAAGGTCGCGGAGGTAACGCTGGCGGGTCAACGCGTGTTGCTCGCAAAGCCGCAGACCTACATGAATTTGAGCGGCGACGCGGTTCGTCCGTTGCTCGACCGCTACGGCGAAGGGCAGCCGGCTAACCTGCTCGTGGCAAGCGATGATGTCGCGCTCCCTTTCGGGATGATTCGAGTGCGAGCGCGGGGAAGCGCGGGCGGGCAGAAGGGCCTGAAGTCGATCATTGAACGCGTGGGCACTCAGGAGTTTGCGCGAGTGAGACTCGGCGTAAAACCTGATCATCCGCTCGACGATCTCTCGAAGTTTGTGCTGTCGCCCATTCGCAATCGCGACCGCGAGCAGTTGGACGAAACACTAGAACGAGCGGTCGACGCCGTGACTGTGATTCTGGCTGAAGGTGTGGGACGGGCTATGGCCCGCTTCAATGAACGAGTGAAGACAATATAGGACCTAATGAGTCGAATAGGACCTATTTTTTTCATTCATTGTTCTTTCTCAAGAGGTTCTACAAGTGAATCTCCTTGCTCTGGCACAAGAGACCAGGGCTTAACCGAAGCGTCGCGCGTCGCGACGGATTAACTCGATCTCAGATTTGAGTTCGGGTATCCGGTGCGGCACCGAGCGAAGTAATCCAAAAGGAGGATACTCTCTGATGAGAGTCTATGAAGTGCTGTTTATTGTCGCTCCCAACATCGAGGAGAGCGACATCGATACTCTGGTCACTCAATTGAGTGACGTTGCAACCAACCAGGGGGCCCGGATCGCTAAGATCGATCGAATGGGCCGCCGCAGACTCGCCTACCCTATCGGGAAATTCAACGACGGTCACTACGTGGTGTTCACCATCGAGGGAAGCGGCGCGGAGATCGCCGAACTCGAGCGCCGGATGCGAGTTACCGACGCGGTGATCCGCTATATCACCATCCGCATCGACGAAGATTTGAAACGCGCCGAGAAGTTCCGTGTTCGCCGCGCGGCTCACGCTGCCGCGAGCGCGGGCTCTCGGCGAGGCCGCCGCACTTCTGAACCTGTTCTTCCAATAGGTAACGATGACGAAGACGAGGAGGACGCAGATCTATGAGCAGCGAACAGAGAGACCACGGGCGCCGCGACGACAGAGGCGGGCGCCAGGGCGGCGGACAAGGCGGCGGGCGGCGCTTCATACGCGCGCGCAAGTCGTGCCGCTTTTGCGCCGACAAGGTCGATTACATAGATTACAAAGACGGGCGGCTTCTCGGGAGCTACATCCCCGAGCGCGGCAAGATATTGCCTCGGCGAATATCCGGCACATGCGCGCCTCATCAGCGCATGCTTGCGACCGCGATCAAGCGGGCGCGCAACTGCGCGATCCTGCCGTTCACTTTGGATTAGTCCGTAGTCCCTGGTCCGTAGTCCGTGGCGAGATCAGCTACGGACTACGGACTACGGACCACTGACTGTTAGCGAGGACTCATCAAATGGCACACATGGATGTACTGCTTTGTGACGACGTAGATAACCTTGGACAGCGCGGGCAAGTGGTGCGCGTGCGCGCGGGTTACGGCCGAAACTACCTGCTTCCCCAGGGGCTGGCAATAAAAGCCACTTCCGGCAACAAGAAAATGCTCGATGAGCAACGGCGCCTGCTTGCCAAGCGCGAACAGCGCGAGCACCTGTCCGCTCAAAGCGAATCCGAGAAGCTGCAGGGAATCGAACTGCGTTTCGAGAGGCGAGTCGGCGAGCACGGGATACTTTTCGGATCGGTCACCGCTCTGGACATAGCCGAAGCGTTAAAAGAACGCGGGCTGACCGTCGAGCGTCGCAGGATCGGTTTGCGCGAGCACATCAAGGAAGTCGGCGACTACGATATAACGATCAAGCTGCACCGGGACGTGAACCCTTCGATCAAAGTGTTCGTTCGCAAGGAGGGCGCGGAAGAAGTGACAGCCGCGGAAGTGGCTCCAGCAGCCGGTTCCACGCCGGCAGAACCTGTCGACACCGAGACCTCGCCAGAGGCAGCCGAAACTTCCGAATCAGAAGCGGAAACGACCGAGGAGTAGCTGCGCCTGGCGACCGGGGACCGATGACGGGCGAGGGGCGGTTGTTTCCGGTCGTCGGTCTTCCGTCATCGGTTGCCCGTCATAAATGCTGCTGGACGCAGTTGAAATGTTGTTGGTATCATCGCCCGCGCGGAATCGCTGAGGGAGCAGCGTTCCGCACGGCGTCGACCTTGCGACCCTCCTTTTGACTTCAACGCGCCCGCCGCCGAGGGCCCTCTTACTAACGATTCAAGATAACAATCGCCGGCGCCGGCGAACGTCACAATGACACGAGCCGCAATGGGTGACCCCTTTTTCGACAAAGGCCTCCCGTCTAACGTCGAGGCCGAGCGCTCGATTCTGGGCGCAATCCTGCTCGACAACGCCGTCTGCAATCAAGCAATCGAGTTGCTGCGTCGCGACGATTTCTTCCTCGACTCCCACCGCCGAATCTTCGATAAGATGGTGGTGCTCACCGAGCGGCTCATGCCCATCGACTTGATCACTCTAAGCGATGAGCTGCGGCGCGCCGGGGAGTTTGAACAGATCGGCGGCGCCACCTACATCGCCTCGCTCATCGACGGCGTGCCGCGCACCGACACCATCGAGCCTTACGCCAAACTCGTAAAACAGAAGTCGATGCTGCGCAAGCTGATCTCAGCCTCGCAGCAGATTGTCTCGCTTGCATTCGAAGAGGAAGACGACGCTGATGTGATCATCGACAAGGCCGAGCAACTGATTTTTCAGATAGCCGAAGATCGAGTGCGTCAGGGCTTTCAATACATCGGCGACGTGGCGCATCGCAGGCTCGAACAGATCGAGCAGATGGCCGGCCGGCCCGAGATGATCACCGGCGTGCCGACGGGCTTCACCGACTTCGATCGAATGACCTCGGGCCTCCAGCGGCAAGAGCTGATCGTGATTGCCGCTCGGCCGTCAATGGGCAAGACGGCACTGGCTCTCAACATGGCTCAATACGCGGCCAAGAACGCAAACGTCGTTGGTATATTCAGCCTCGAAATGTCAGCCGAGCAGCTCGTGTCACGATTGCTCTGCTCGGAGGCGCGGGTCGACGCGCACCGGCTGAGGACCGGATATCTCAACCGCGAGGAATGGGCCCGGCTCGCGGATGCTTTGCGGCGTCTGTGCGAGACGAAGGTTTTTATCGACGACTCCGCCGCCGTCAGCGTGATGGAGATGCGAGCGAAGTGTCGCCGGCTGAAGGCTGAGCACGGCCTGGACCTGCTCATCGTTGATTACCTGCAACTGATGGCCGGCCGCGGACGAATCGAATCGCGCCAGCAGGAAGTGTCTCAGATTTCGCGTGATCTCAAAGGGCTGGCCAAAGAACTGGACATTCCGGTGGTCGCGCTTTCGCAGCTTTCGCGCGCGCCCGAGCAGCGCAGCGAGCACAAGCCGCAGTTGAGCGACTTGAGAGAGAGCGGCGCGATCGAACAAGACAGTGACGTGGTTTGCTTCATTTATCGGGAAGAGCTCTACAACCCCACGGACGAGAATCAAGGGACGGCGGAGCTGATCATCGGCAAGCAGCGCAACGGTCCAACCGGAATGGTCCAGCTGGCGTTCCTCAAAGAGTTCACGCGATTCGAGAATATGTGGAGGGAGTGAATCCTGGGAGCGCAGGCATCCCTGACTGCTTGGCGTTCGCGCGAGAAGCAATTTGAAAGGACAATAGACGTTTGCTAGAACAGGCAGGCAGGGATGCCTGCGCTCCCAGGATTCACTCCCTCCGCTTCCCAGGTTATGACTGACGATTGGCAGAAGCGCCCCCGCCTACCGAAGAACAACGCGCTCCCGACTGAGGCGTCGCGATGGTATTCGCGGGGCTACGTGCCGCATTTCGACATGCCGGGGCTGACGCAGACGATGACTTTCCGCCTGTTCGATTCCATGCCGCAAGCGGTTCTCGAACTGTGGAGCGAAGGACTGCGTCGCCTTCCAGAAAAAGAATCTGATCTCGAACGCCGTAAACGCATTGACGCTTATCTGGATCAAGGACACGGAAGTTGCTATTTGAAAGACGACCGCTTGGCGGTAATCGTCCAGAACGCGCTGCTGTATTACGACAGTCAACGATACTTACTGCACGCCTGGGTGGTTATGCCTAATCATGTTCACACTCTCTTTACTCCGGAAGCAGGCTGGACGTTGAGCCAGATCTCGCATTCGTGGAAATCCTACACGGCAAATGACTGTAACCGGGTACTGACGCGAAAAGGGGAGTTCTGGCAGCGGGAACCGTTTGATCGGTACATCCGAAATGAACAGCATTACGAGAATGCCGTGAGGTATATTGAGCACAATCCAGTTAAGGCCGGACTGGGTGATAAACCTGAAGACTGGCGCTGGAGTAGCGCCTATCTGAGCGCACACCTGGGAGCGCAGGCATCCTTGCCTGCAGACCCCGCGGAAGATCATACATAACGAAAGAGGCGAGCTGCGTAAACAGGCAGGCAGGGATGCCTGCGCTCCCAGGTTATGCCCGAACTTCCTGAAGTAGAAACCCGACTGCTCTATTTCCGGCGCACGGCCCTCGGCCAGTGCGTCGAGCGCGTGATAATCACCGCTCCAAACATGATCAAGAGTCCAACCGCTCGGGCTTTCGCGCGCGGCTTGCGCGGGCGGTGTTTCGTCGAAGCGTTCAGACGCGGCAAATATCTAATCATCGCTCTGGACGATGGCCGCGCGCTGATTCTGCACTTCGGGATGGGCGGCGACCTCAGCTATTACAAGCTGGCGGGAAACAGGCCCGATTACACTCGGATTGAGTTTATTCTCAGAAACGGCCGGCGGCTTGCCTTCACATGTCCGCGAAAAATCTGCCGCGTTATGCTGGTCGATGACGCGACGCACGTTCCTGCTCTTCGCGATATGGGCCCCGAACCGCTCGGCTCCGCATTCAGCTTCGCTTTCCTCGAGCGCTTGATCGAAGACCGGCCGCGTCGTCAGATAAAACCGCTGCTGATGGACCAGAAGATGATCGCCGGAGTGGGCAACATCTACGCCGACGAAATTCTGTTTGAATCGCGAGTGCGGCCGGATCGGCTCGCGTCAAGCTTGAGCGACGAAGAGACCAGGCGCATCCACCGCGAGACGCGCCGCGTGTTGAGGCGCGCGTTGCGAACCGCAGGCGACGAGGAGTTTCCATCGGACTTTCTGGTCTCACGTGATGCGCGCGGAGCAGTGTGCAGAATCTGCGGCCAGCCAATTGAAAAAAAAAGGATCGGCGGCCGCACCGCGTATTTCTGCTCTCACTGTCAGGTGTGATCAACGAGCCACTTTATTAACCGCATCGGCGTCTTTGCGGGTCTTTGCGCGAGACCTGACTCCAAGTGCTAATAAAGCTGAAGCTCAGATTCGCGCAAAGGCGCAAAGAGCCGCAAAGACGTATTAAAGATCGGAATTCTTGAGCTCCTACACACGATTCGATGACCGGTTGCGATCTCCGGGCGCATTGTGGTTCTGTGGATACCTCAAGTCTCCCAACACACTCGTTTGAACGGAGCAATGCTGATATGGACGCGAAGATCTGGAGCGACATACTTCACCCCGACATATCGATCCTCGAGAAGATCCTTCGGCCGGTGCTCGTCTACTTCTTTCTTGTCATCGGCCTCAGGCTCGCGGGCAAGCGCGAGCTGGCCCAACTGAACCCGTTTGATCTGATTGTGCTGCTGACGTTATCGAACACCGTGCAGAACGCGATCATCGGCAACGACAACTCGGTCATGGGAGGGCTGATCGGCGCGACGACGCTGTTGGCTGTCAACTATTTCGTCGTGCGATTCCTTTTCAAGCACCCGAAGATTGACCGGCTGGTCGAGGGAGATTGCGACGTGTTGATCGAAGGAGGACAGATCAAACACGATCGACTGAAAAAAGAACTGATCACATTGTCCGAACTCGAATCTGCCGCGCACAAGCAGGGCTTTGGCTCGCTCGACGAGATCGATCAGGCGCAGCTCGAACCTGGTGGACAATTCTCGTTCATCGGGAGGAAGCCCTCGCCCGAAGGCGAACGACACAGCGAAGTTCTCGCGCGTCTGGATGAGATAACCAGAGAGCTCGCAAAACTGCGCGCGGCAAAAAGCTGACCTATTTTCTATTTCTTATTTGCTATTTTTTATTTGCTATCGGAGAGAATCCGTCAATGGCAAATATCAAATGACAAATAGAAAATAGAAAATCGAAAATCGCTTGGCCCTTTGCGCTTGGCCCTTTGCGCTTTGCCCTTCGCTCTTTGCTCTTCCTATAGCGCGAGCTTTCCGGCGCTTCCCTTACCAACACGCGGGCCACGATTGTCGCGAACGGGCGCGTGATCCAGATTCGCCGTGCGCATGCCAATCTCGTAAGCGTATTGTCCGATCCGCGCCATCTTCTCGAAGTTGATCTTCTCAACGCTGTCGGTGTTCGCGTGATAATCGGGATGAAGACCGGTTGTGAGGAACACGATCGGCACACCCTTCGCCGCGTAGCTGTAGTGATCGCTGCGATAATAAATCTGCTCGAGGTCCGTCGGATCGTTCATTTCGTAGTCGAGCTTTAACGGCTTCGCAAGCGCGCCGTTCGCGTCGACAGTCATGTTGTGAAACTCGGTGCTGATGCGATCCGATCCGACAATGTACACTGTGTTAGCCTCTTCGGATTTGTTGTCGCGATTGCGCCCGACCATGTCCATGTTGATCTGCGCGACCACCTTGTCGATCGACACCGTCGGATAGTCCGCAAAGTAGCGCGAACCCCACAGTCCTTTTTCTTCGCCCGAGTGCCAAACGAAAATGAGCGATCGCCGAGGCTTCGAGCCAGTCGCGAACGCTTTCGCCATAGCCATAATCGTCACGGTTCCGGAACCGTCGTCATCCGCGCCGTTCCAGACTCGATCGTTCGCCGCTCCCTCAGTCACTCGGCCCGGAGGTCTAATGCCCCGCGCCGCGTTCGCGGCTTGAGTCGGGTCACCCTCGAAGTAACCGACGTGATCGTAGTGCGCCCCAAACGCAACGTAGGTGTCTTTGAGTTTTGGATCTGAGCCTTCGATTACGCCAACGACGTTGTGGGTGTATTGAGTTCGCACGACCTGATACTTCGCATCTAGGTTGAAGGCTATCCTCACGTTCTTCAGGGTGAAGCTCGGCAGCGGTTCGCCCTTCGCGGCTTTGTCTTTCAACTCCGCGTATTTCACATCGCTGCTGCTGAAGAGAAACTCGAAGAAGTCATCCTGCGCGGTAGCTGCCGGTGGCGTTGGCGCGTCCAACCTCTGGACTGTTGTGAAGTCCGAACCGTCGGCCTGACCTCCGCCGAACTGACCGCCTGCGGGAGGGCCGCCTTGTCCTTGACCCTGGCCTTGCGCCTGCGTTTGTCCTTGACCCTGGCCTTGTGCCTGCCCTTGACCACCGGGCTGGCCACCCGCTCCCCGTCGAAAGCCGCCCCCCGCAACGCCTATGCTTGCGACCGCGCCCTCCTGCTCAGTCGCGTAGC
>DATLWF010000256.1:0-4500 GCA_035576605.1 Blastocatellia bacterium
GGCGGGCGACGAAGGTCGATCCGATGGTGGCGCTTCGATACGAGTGAGGAGGAGACATTTTTTATTTTCTATTTTCTATTTTCTATTTTCTATTTGCGATTTTCTATTGCGATTTAGATTGCGTGCCTTCGCAGAGAAAGCCTCAGAATGGGCCACGTATGCGATGCTCAATAGAAAATAGAAAATAGAAAATAGAAAATAGAAAATAGAAAATAAAAAATGTCTCCTCTCACTCGTATCGAAGCGCCACCATCGGATCGACCTTCGTCGCCCGCCGCGCCGGCAGCCAGCATGCCAGCAGCGCCACGGCCAACAACAACGCTGCTATCAATGCAAAAGTGAGCGGGTCGGTCGGACTCACGCCGTACAACAAACTTTTCACAAGGCGCGTCGCGGCGAACGAAGCCAGCAATCCGATTCCCACGCCTGCGAACGCCAGTCTTAGCCCTTGCGTGACGACCAGACGCAGCACATCAAGTCGCTCCGCGCCCAGAGCCATGCGGATGCCGAACTCACGCGTGCGCTGGCTGACTGCAAACGCCAGCACGCCGTACAGACCGAGCATGCTCAAAAAGAGCGCCAGCAACCCGGCATAGGTCAGCACGGCGCTCGTCAGCAGCACGGGCATGTAGACCGCATTTACCTGCTGTGTCAGCGGCACGTCCTCGTTAATCGGGACGTTTGGGTCTACAGCCACAATCGCGCGCCGCAAAAGCGGGAGCATGGTCTGCGGATCACCCGCGACGCGTACCACGAGCCGGGCGTCTATTTGGGGCCTGATATTGTTCTGCCAGTACGGCAGGTAGAGAAACGGCTGTGTTGATTCAAGCGCATTGCGCAATTGCGCATCCTTGCTGACGCCTACCACTTGATACGGCTGGTCATCCAGGATCAACGTGTGCTCCGCCGCCGCGCGTTCCGGCCACAGTCCGCGGGCCAGGGTCTCGTTGATGACTGCAACACGGGGCGCGCCCGGACGGTCTCCCTCGTTGAACTCGCGTCCTTCAAGCAATGGAATCTTTAAGGTCTCGCAGAAGCGAGGAGCCACTTCCTGATACTCCACTTGAGGCTGCTCTTCTCGTGGCTGTGGCGCTTCTTCCGGCAGTCTCACCCGCACCCTCCCGCCACTTTGCCAGGCCAGGCCGGTGCCTTTGGCGAGACTCACCGACTGCACTCCGGGGATGGCTTCAAGGCGGCCGACCACATCGCGCGTGAACGCCTGAGCTTTCTTCGCGTTGTAGTTCAGCAACCCAGGTCTCAACCGCAGTGCAGCGACATGTTGTGGATCGAAGTTTGCGCCGTGGCGAATGTGAGACTCACTGCGAACGAGTAAGCCCGCAACGACCAGCAGAGACAACGAAAGCGCCACCTGTGCGACTACCAGCGCGCCCCGCAGCCGGTTCTGGCGCGGACTCGGTGAGATTCCTTCATCCTTCAAAGCGCGAACGAGGTCGTGCCGCGTCGCCTGGAGAGCCGGCAGCAACCCGAACAACAACCCAGTGAAAAGCGTGAGCGCCAGCGTGTAGATCAACCCTCGCGGACTCAGGCTCAGATCGTAGTAACGCGTCATACCGCCATCGTTCGTGGTGTAGAAGGGCGCCAATAGGTCTTTGGCCCAGAGGGAGATGAGCAGTCCCAATCCGCCACCGGCGAACGCCAGCAAAAGGCTCTCCGTCAAGAACTGCCCTACCAGCCGCGCGCGCCCGGCGCCTATGCACAAGCGGATCGCGATCTCTTTGCGCCGCGCCGCACCGCGCACCAGAAGCAAACTCGCGACATTCGCGCACGCGATCAACAGCAGCAGACCGGTCACAGCCATCAGCAATTGCATCTGGTAGCGGTATGCTTCTCGCTCATTCCACCTGACACCGGTTGCGGGCCGCAGCAAAACACCGCGCCCCTGTTCTGCGGGAGAAGTCGTGGCGAGCTGATCCGCGAGCACACTCAACTCGGCTTGCGCATCGGCCAACGTTCGGCCCGGCGCGAGCCGGCCGAGAAGCGCCAGCGGACGGCAATCCGATTCGGTGATGGCGTCGCACCATCGATAGCCCAGCCGCAACATCATCGTTGGAATCCAAAACTCGTTCGGAAATCCCGCCAACACACCCGGGAAATCCGCTGGTGCGACGCCGATGATTTTAAAGGCGCTTCCGTTGAGGACGAGTTCCTTTCCCAGCACCGCCGGATCACTGCCGAAGCGGCCCTCCCACATTCGGTAGCCGATCACCACGACCGGGTCGCGGCCGGGCACAGCATCCTCCTCCGGCAAAAAGAAGCGCCCAAGGCGCGGCTGGATTCCGAGCACCGAGAAATAATTTGCCGAAACGACTGCACCATTCGCTACGCGCGAATCGCCCTCGGCGACTATGTTCACAGGCGCAGTGGAATAGTGTGCTACCAAACCTTCTAACGACTGACAGTGATCGCGGTAATGCGCATATGTCGGGTAAGCTTGTCCGTCGGTCCATCTGCCATTGCGCGTCGCCTCGACGGTCACCAACCGTTCAGGCTCGCGCGCAGGCAATGGACGTAGGAACATCGTATCGACGAAGCTGAAGATCGTCAGGTTCGCGCCGATGCCCAGGGCCAGCGTGAGCACGGCAATCAGCGTGAAGCCGGGTTTCTTCAGCAACATTCGCGCGCCGTACCGCAGGTCTTGCCATATGTTGTTCATCATTCTTACCTTTGCCGAAAACCGAGGATCGACAATCGAGGATCGAAGATCGAGGATCGAAGATCGAAGATCGAAGATCGAGGATCTATCTTCTATCCTCTATCCTCTGTCCCCTATCCTCTATCTTCTATCCTCTATCCTCTATTTTCTATGCTCGTCTGCAATATCCAGGAACCGCTTGAAGCGAGGATCGGAGCGGAGGCTGTCGAGATCCTGGTCTCCGTTTATGTAGTCACCAATGTCGAATCCCGCGTCGACCGACTTCTCGAGCCATTCAAACGCCGCGTTCCGATTACCCATCATCGCGTGCGCGCAGGCAATGTTGTACAGGGAAGTCGGCTTGCGATATCCAAAATGAATAGCTTGCTCGAAGGCTTGAATCGCCCTCGTGTGCTCGCTCGAATAGTGGAGCGCGTAGCCAAGGTCAAACCATCCGCGGCCATTGTCCGGATTGTCCTTGAGGAACGACTCATATTTCCTGACCGCCGGCCCCCAGCGCTGCTTCGAGTACTGCGAGCCGTCAATTCCTCCGCTGGTGAATTGTGAGAGAGACAGAACACTGCTCAGCTCTTGAATGTGTTTGAAGCGGGATTCACCGCGCAGGCTTGCGATGTCCGGATCGTCTTTGAGCTTGTTGCCGTCGTCGAAGCCGGCATTGATCGACTTCTCAAGCCATTCGAGCCCGAGAGATAGATCACCCTTGAGCGCGTATGTGCACGCGAGGTTGTACATTGCGGACGCGCCTCGATAACCGAGATGATCGACGGCCTGGGTCAATGCGGTCGCGGCGTGATCGAAGTCACGGAGCCTGAGAAGACGCGATCCCACTTTGTACCATTCATCGCCATCCTCAGAGGACTCTCGGCGAAGCAGCTCGAAGTTGTTGACCGCGTCCTCCAGCCGCGAGACGGTTTTGTCTTTCCCGGGCTTTTCCTCTTTCTTTGTGAACGATACCTTCTGGACGATCTCCTTGAATCGAGCGTCGGAACGCAGCGGATCGAGATCCGAATCTGTTTTCAGGAGATCAGTCCTGTCGAACCCGACGGCCAGCGAGCGTTGGAGCCAGAACAGAGCGTTGTCTTTGTCGTTCAACAACGCGTACCCGCAAGCGACATTGTACATAGCCGTCGCCTGACGGTATCCGAGACCAATTGAATGGCTGAACGCTTCTATGGCTTCGATGTAGTGGTCCGCCTGATGCAGCGCGTAGCCTCGGTTGAACCAATACGCTCCGTCGCGAGTCTCGTTCTTACCGTCCTCATCCTTAGTCATCCGCAAGGCGGCGTTTTGGACGGACGCATGTTTCGGCTTGTCAGACTCGCGCAGCCAGCTGGACGCTCGCGGCGATTGCGAATAAACCGGTAGCGAAATGATCGATAGCAACGCCAGTAATCCCAGTTGTTTCAGATTGGCTTTCATTGTTTCCGGCCTCCTTGGTTCTCTGTTTCTGGTTTTGGTTTCTAGTTTTTGGTTCGTAGGCTTGAGGATGCAGGTTGCCGGAATCCCAAACCAGAAACCAGAAGCTAGAAACCAGAAACCAAGTAACCTCCTATTCGTACCGAAGCGCGATCATCGGATCGACCTTCGCTGCCCGGCGCGCCGGGAGCCAGCAGGCCAGCAAGGCGACGAACGTCAGCAATAAAGAAATCATCGTAAACGTCAGAGGATCCGTAGGGCCCACGCCGAATAGCAATTTCTCTATCAATCTGGTCAATGCGAACGCGCCTGCAACCCCCAGCCCCACGCCTGCCAGGGCGAGCTTTATGCCCTGCCTTACTACCAGTCCGAGAACATCACTCGCATTCGCGCCCAGGGCCATGCGTATG
>DATLWF010000257.1:0-2838 GCA_035576605.1 Blastocatellia bacterium
TGTTAATGAAAAGGCCGCTATCGAATTGAATGTTACAGGTCACTAGAAACCAGAAACCGACCCATGCCCAGAGTCTACGCGCTACAACACGTCGCGGCTGAGCCGCTCGGCATCATCGGCGACGCTTTGGAAGCTGGCGGGATCGGCGTTGAGTACGTCCACGTGTTCGCCGGCAAGCCGGTCCCAGGCGATATGACCGGTGCTGCGGGTCTGGTTGTGATGGGAGGACCGATGGGCGTATACGAGCAGGCCGAATACCCGTTCCTGTCGCAGGAGATTCGCTTGATAGAGGCAGCCCTCAAGGCAGAGAAGCCTGTGCTCGGGGTTTGTCTTGGAAGCCAACTACTCGCGTCGGCGTTGGGCGCTGAGGTCAAAAAGGGCGAGCACAAAGAAATCGGTTGGTTCCCGGTCGCGCTAACCGAGGCGGCGAGCACCGACCGGCTGTTCTGTGAAGTGGAACGCTCTTTCACGGCATATCATTGGCACGGCGATGTGTTTGACGTGCCCGGCGGCGCCGTATCGCTCGTATCGTCGGCTCAAACGCTATGTCAGGCGTTTGTTTATGGAGTGCGGGCGTATGGGCTGCTGTTTCATCTTGAGGCCACGCGCAAGATCGTAGAAGACATGGTTTGTGGCTTCGCCGGGGAACTCGATGAAGAGAAGATCGAGAGCGCCGATATCATTGCTCAGACACGCGAGCATTTGCCGCAGCTTCAAAGAATCGGAGCGTCGGTATTTCAAAGATGGGCAAGCCTGATTGTAGGGTAGAGTTGAAGTCGTCCTCCGCCGGGAGGGCTATGTTTATAGATGCATGGCGAAACCAAGTCCGCCCTCCGTCAGGAGGGCTATGTCAGTCGTGAAGGCTGGACCGTGCTGTCGAACATGGCCCTCCTGGCGGAGGGCGGGCGCGGCTCGTCATCGGCTCTATAAACATTGCCCTCCTGGCGGAGGGCGGGGCGCGGCTCGTCATCGCTCTATAAACGTTGCCCTCCTGGCGGAGGGCGGGCGCGGCTCGTCATCGGCTCTATAAACATGGCCTTCCTGACGGAGGCGGGGCGCGGCTCGTCATCGGTTCTATAGACATTACACTGCTGGCGGAGGGCGGCGCGTCTCGTCACCGGTTCTATGAATATGTCTCTCCTGACTGAGGGCGTCCGATCCTGAGGGCCGTCCCTTGAACTGCCTTTGGCCGCGATGATAGGTTGGAGAGCTTGAGCAGAAGACGTTCACGGTGGGTTAGCGGGTCGCGCGGGTCTCGCTCGGAGTTGATGTTAATGAAAAGGCGAATTGGCATTTCCATTCTGGCAGCAGCTATTCTCGCGGTCGGAGCACGCGGGGCTCAGCAGCAAGGGATCACCACGGCGACGCTGCGGGGATACCTCGAAAAGATGGGCCTGCGCTATGTTCCTCATCCGAAGAACCCGGACGCCCTGGTCGCTCCGCGCAGCGAGAACAAAAACGCTGAGAGGCTCGACCTGTATGTTGAGGTTCGAAAGGATCAATCGCTGGTACTGACCGTTTATCCGAAGCTGAGAGGGCGGTACTTCACGTTGGCTCGCACCACCGACCGCGAGAAGATGTTTCAGCGGTTGCTCGAAGCCAATCACCGGTCGTTCGCGACGTTTTTCGTTGACGGGCAAGGAGACATTGGCGCGCGATTCACGTTTACGACTGAGACCGGCGTCACCTACGACTCGTTCCGAGTGGCGGTGACCGAGTTGCTTCGCATCGCCGACGAATACACGCCGATACTCGATCAGTACATGGTCAAGGATGAGCGTAAGCCTCAGCCGGTGCCGGATAAGAAATAGAGGCATAAGG
This sequence comes from Blastocatellia bacterium, assembly GCA_035576605.1. Taxonomy (GTDB): domain Bacteria; phylum Acidobacteriota; class Blastocatellia; order UBA7656; family UBA7656; genus Onstottus_A. The sequence goes on from DATLWF010000257.1 coordinate 1,822, forward strand.
TTGTTGGCTTTCGGAAAATAGGAAGAAATATGAGCAAGATGCTAATCACCAGAGTATCGATAGCTATTGCATTGATCTCGGGATTCGCCTTAGCGCAGCAGGTGGACCCAGGCCAGGTCACTCCTCCTAAGGTTCCAAAGCCTGCTCCGAAGCTTACGTTCGCCGACCGCATGAAGGCGTATTTGCAACGCACCGGGTCCACAGTTGATGAGAGCAAGAGCACGCCTGACATGGTCGTGAGCACCTATCCCGATGCGAAGGGCGGCAAGGTGACGATCGTGTTGGTGAACGACCGCCGAAGGAATCTGCTCGGCTTCTACATCTACAACTTTGGGAGCCTCAAAGGCGCGACAAACAAAGACGACGTGTACAAATATCTGCTCGGGGCTAACGACTCGATAACGATAGGGAGTTTCTTTGTCGATGCCGATGATGACATTGGCTACAAGTATCTGGTGAGCAGCGCGCAGGCGATGAACCAGGCGGCGTTCGACTATGCTTACTTCACGATGGCTGCGGTAGCTCGCGAGCGCAAGTCCGAAATTAAGAAATTGCTCGGGCCTGTCAGCGATAAGGACGAGAAGCCTCCGGAGGTGAAGAAGGCGGCGGAAGAGAAACCACCCAATTAACAAGGATGGACAGGATCAACAGGATCGACTCATTCCAAATCCTGTTCCAGTCGACCCTGTTTGAATCACTATGGAACGCACGAAGCTACTACTAGAAGAATTACTAGCCGAACGAATACTCGTGCTCGATGGTGCGATGGGCACCGCTATTCAAGCGCGCCATCTCACCGCCGACGACTTCGGCGGCGCACAGCTCGAAGGCTGCAATGAGAATCTTGTGCTCACGCGTCCCGACGTGGTGCTCGACATCCATCGAGGCTATCTCGAAGTCGGCGCCGACATCGTCGAAACCAACACTTTCGGTGGCACGCCGATCGTTCTCGCCGAGTATGGGCTTCAAGATCAAGTCCACAAACTGAACGAGACCGCGGCGCGACTCGCAAAACAG
>DATLWF010000258.1:0-21008 GCA_035576605.1 Blastocatellia bacterium
CGAGACAGCAGCAGCCTTGCCGGGGTTTTTCTTCGCCCATCGCCGCGCGCTCGCGAGGGTGTTGAGAAGCGACGAGGGCAGCCGCGCGGCCGACGCGCTCGCGCGAGCAGCCCCGCTGGCGTTTTCGTAATAGCGCCGGGCATCGCCGAACAGGTCCGATGCTGTTTCCTTTGCATCGCCGAACACATCGCTGGCTTTTTGGGAGGCGTCGCTCGCGGCTTCAGCGGCTTTGTCCTTTATGCCGGAGCGGCGGAGTGCGTCTTCGGCGGCGTTGGCCGCCCGGCGAGCGCTCTCGCCGACACGTTCGCTGACCCTGTGTTCGCGGTCGAGCCGAGACACTTCCTCGCGAGCGGCATCGAGGGTCGACGAGGCAGCCTCGGCGCCCTTGCGCAGCGCGTCCGTAGTTGCGCGCGCCCCTTTGTCGAGCTTCGATTTGATCTCGAACTTTTCATCAATCTGGTGTGCTGCTTCTTCCGCACGCCGCCTTAGTTCATCAAACTTGCTGGACATAACTATTACTCCTGATTTGGATCTTACTCTGAATGCAACCTTGCGAGCTACTGATGATTGGTACGCCGCGGATTGATTGGCGGTTCCCAGGGCATTTCTATTTTCTATTTTCTATTTTCTATTTTTCATTTTTCAACCATTTCATGGCTCGCACGCAATGATCAATACCGAATTCGCAAATAGAAAATAGAAAATAGAAAATAAAAAATGGAAAATAACCCCGTCTCTGGTCTAATCTTCTGATGAATGGACACTGAGATATTGGCTGCTGGTGGAATAGTGATTGATAAGGAGAGCGGTACTCCGCGGATTCTGCTCGTGCATCGGCCAAGCTATGACGACTGGTCTTTTCCTAAAGGCAAGCTGGAACCGGGCGAGACCGTCGAAGAAGCAGCACTGCGCGAGGTACGAGAAGAAACCGGGCTTGATTGCCGCATCATACGAAAGCTCGCGACCTTGCGTTACCGCTATCGAACGCGGAAGGAGGGGCGGCTCAGACCGAAGGCTGTGCACTACTTCCTGATGGAACCTGTAAGAGGCGCCGTCCGGGTTGCGGGTGAAGAAGTCGACCGGGCAGAGTGGGTTTATTTCGACGAGGCCGCCGGCAGACTCAGCTACGACCAGGACCGAAAGCTCCTCGCTTCACTTTAACCAGTGAGAACTGTTGCTCGTTGTTATAGAATAGCTGTGCCTCCCAAAGATCCGCCTCCTGGAGCAAATCGATGTCTGAAAAGAAATCGCTCATAACGCTGACCACCGACTTCGGCGAAGCCGACTACTTCGTTCCGGTGATGAAAGGGGTGATCTGGTCGATAAACCCTGCGGCCGAAGTCGTCGACATTACACATCTGATACCCGCCCACGACATCTACGCCGCCGCTTTTACGCTGATGTGTTGTTACAAATATTTCCCCAGGAACACGATTCACGTTGCAGTTGTGGATCCCGGAGTGGGGTCGGCCCGGCGGCCGATAATGGTGATGACCGATGACTGCAACTTCATCGGTCCTGACAACGGAGTTTTCAGTTACATCTATGAGCGGGCGAACGTCAATCGAGTTGTGCAATTCACAACAGAGCATTATTTCCAGCGACCCGTTTCGAGCACTTTTCATGGCCGCGATGTGTTCGCGCCGTGCGCGGCTTACGTGTCCAAGCTCGTTGACTGGCGAATGATGGGCGAAGAGATCAGCGATCCGGTTCGATTGAACACTCCGACGCCAGTGGTTACGTCCAAACAGATTCGAGGAACCGTAATTCACGTCGACCGATTCGGAAACCTGATCACGAATATCACGCCCGCTGAGCTAACAGAGGAGCTCGTTCGTGCAGGAGCTCGCGTGCGAATCGGTACGCACGAAGCGACGCGAGTGCTGACTCATTTTGCCGAGGCTAACCAGAACGAGCTGTTCGCCTACTTCGGCAGCGCCGGTTTCCTGGAACTCGCTGTGCCTCGGCAGTCTGCCGCGCGCTTCGTCGAGGCCCGTCGAGGAATCGAGATCGAGGTAGTCATTCCCTGACTAGGAACGCTGATGCGAGTCGCAGTTAACGGATCTTTCGCGCTCTTCTAAGCAGAAAGTCAAAGAAGCTTTTCGAGGAATGCTCTGGAACCATCTATGCCGCTGCCAGTGCATGAGCATCCAGCGTCTCCCGAACCTTATGGCCAAGCGCAGCTATGCCGTAGGGCTTCTGAATAAACGCCGCGCCGGTTTCCAGGACAAACCTACTCCGTGCTATCTCAGCGCTATAGCCCGACATAAATATCGCTGGAACAGCGTTACCGAACGGGCGCATGCGCTCGTAGGCTTCGCGGCCACCCATTCGTGGCATCACCATATCAAGCAGCACCAGGTCTATCTGATCGTGACGACTGGCATACGCCTCAACCGCCGACTCTCCATCGCTCGTCAGGATTACTGTGTAGCCCAAACTGGTCAACATGCCTTTCAATAACCTCTGTAGTGATTCTTCGTCCTCGGCCACCAAAATCGTCTCTGCACCGCCCCGCAGCACCGGTTCAGTCTCGTGAACCTTTTCTTCGACCGCGTTCTCCTGCGCCGGAAGATATATTTTGAATGTGGTTCCATGTCCGACTTCGCTGTAGACCTCAATCATTCCGTCGTGTTGCTTGATGATCCCATAGGCCAGGGCGAGTCCCAATCCAGTTCCTTTCCCCGCTTCCTTGGTCGTGAAGAAAGGCTCAAAGATGCGCTGTTGTGTTTCGGTATCCATTCCCGCACCGGTATCGGTGACACTGATCTGAACGTACTTTCCAGGCCGGGCATAGGGACGTGTGCGGCAGTAGCCTTGGTCGACTACGATATTCTGAGTCTCGATGATTAGTTCGCCGCCCCCGGGCATCGCGTCGCGGGCATTGCCGGCAAGGTTCATCAACACCTGCTCCATCTGCCCTGAGTCGGCAAAGACCGTAGATAAATCGGCGGCCGCCTGGAAACGTAGTTCCACATCCTCGCCGATGATGCGCCGGAGCATCTTCGCAAACTCACCAATCGTATAGTTCAGATCTGTGGTGCTGGGCGCCAGTCGCTCGCGACGACTGAAGATCAGCAATTGCCGGGTCAGTTCGGCGCCGCGTTTACCGCTATTTTCAATCTCAATCAAGCGATCGTACAGTGGGTCTTCGGGTTGGAGCCCGGCAAGCGCGAGTTGCGCGTTGCCGATTATAGCGGTCAAAAGGTTATTGAAATCGTGAGCGACGCCTCCAGCCAGAGTGCCGATCGCCTCCATCGTTTGAGAATGCTGTAAGCGCTTTTCACTCTCAACCAGTGCTTCTTCCGCCACCCTTCGCTCGGCGGCTTCCTCCACCAATTCAGAATTAGTTTCTTTGACTTCTAATGTCAGACGTTCGTTCAGCGCCCTTACTTCCTGCTCAACCCGAACCAACTCGAGGTTCTTCTGCACCGCCGCCTCGTAAGTCGAAATCAACAGGTCAACCATTTGCTGTCGTTCCGGCGTAATGGAGTACTTTTCCCCGTTGAAGATGATCTCCAAACCCGTTTGCGTTCCTGCGCCGACGCGCAGCTCCCGGTTCAGCACGATGTACTCGATGCGCGAGATCAGCAGCTTTTCGTCATACGGTTTTGGGATAAAGTTGTCAGCTCCGCACTCAAGGCCGCGGATGACGTCCTTCGTATCCGAGAGCGAGGTTAATAAGATCACAGGGATGTCCTTGAGACTCTCATCCGTCTTGATCTCGCGGCAGAGAGCATAGCCATCCATCTCTGGTAAACGGACGGCACTGATCACGATCTGCGGCTTGCACTGACGCATGGCGGCGAGGGCGTGTTGAGCGTTATGCTCGACCGAAACCTTGTGGCTGTGCTGCTCAAGGATGTGTTTGAGTTGTTCGGCCTGCGAGAGGCTTTCTTCAACGATCAGGATTTCTATTTCTTCGCTCATATCACTCCTTAATGCGGAAGTTCGCTGTGGCCGGCAGGTACCGGTAAGCCTTCGCGTCCAGTGGGGAATGTTGAGCACGAAGAAGTCAAAAACCGGAGAGTCGCTACCATCTGGGTCGTATTAGAACACTCGCGAAATTGGTCTCTTCTCGTTCGTGTTCTTCGATCTGCTGCTTTCTTGCTTGACCCATGTAGTCATAGTACGTCGGAACCGGTTCGCCCGCTATACTTAATTTGTGTGCTGTATGGCCTGGGTTGCAATGCGTCGTCAGATCGACAGAGGATTAGCACACTACCAAAAATAGCTCGATCGTTGACACGGTTGCGCGTGTGTCTTATCCTTCAATGTTGGACATCACCCGCGAAAAGTTTTGGTAGCGCTCTTGCACCGATCGCGACCCGAAAGGAACGAAAAACGCATATGTCGAGTGAAGCAAACGTCGCCAGGGCCGGGCTTGAAGGAATCGTCGCCGCGCAATCCACGATCAGCGACGTCAACGGCCAAGAGGGCAAACTCATCTACGCCGGCTACGACATTCACGACTTGGCACAGCACGCGACTTTCGAAGAAGTTATATACCTGTTATGGAACGGGAGGCTCCCGACAGCGGTGGAGCTTGGCACGCTGAAGTCTCAGCTCAACAGCGAGGCTGGACTGCCGTCTGGAATAATTGAGTTGATCCGCCTGCTTCCGAAGACCGCCAACCCGATGGACATGCTGCGGACGGTTGTTTCGGCGCTTGGCCTTTACGATCCCGACGGCGCGGACAATTCGCTCGAAGCAAACGCCCGCAAAGCCATAAGGCTTACGGCAAAGTTCCCGACAATCGTCACTACCTTTCAGCGAGTGCGCAACGGGCTGGAGCCCGTGCATCCACACGAGGAGCTGTCGCTGGCCGGTAATTTCCTGTACACGCTCAATGGGGAAGAGCCCGACGAAGTTGCTACGCGAACGATGGATGTAGCGTTCGTCCTTCATGCTGACCACGAGTTGAATGCATCGACGTTTGCGGCGCGCGTGACGGCCGCGACATTGTCCGACATTTATTCGGCGATCGTGTCTGCGATCGGCACGCTGAAGGGTCCGCTTCACGGCGGCGCCAACGAGGGCGTGATCAAAAACCTGCTCGAGATCGGTAGCGTCGAAGCGGTCGAGGCGTGGGTCAAAGACGCATTCGCACATAAGAAGAAGATAATGGGCTTCGGTCACCGGGTTTATCGGACTGTTGATCCGCGAGCGATCCACCTCGCCGAGATGTCGCGCCAGCTCGGTGAACGAACCGGCGAAACCAAGTGGTACGAGATGTCCAGGAAGATGGAGGAGGTCGTCATGCGCGAGAAGCATCTGAATGCGAACGTCGACTTCTATTCGGCTTCGACTTATTACGCGCTCGGAATCCCAACAGATCTGTTCACACCGATATTCGCGTGCAGCCGCATCTCCGGCTGGACCGCTCACGTTCTGGAGCAATTCAGGAACAACCGGCTGATTCGGCCGCGAGCTGAGTACGTCGGACCGCGCGGGTTGAAATACGTTCCGATTGAAGAACGAGGTTAGGTACAGTTCCTGGTCTCGCGATTGTCCCAGTCTTGAAGCTCAGCTTCGCTCAGCGCAAATAGTTAAGTCCAGCGTTCCCACGTAAAGGCTCGCCGACGGAAAGCGTCAGTCTAGGGATCGCTCAGTCGCTGGAATAATTCTGGCGGCTTAGGCGATTTACTGGGATGACGGTGCAGAGTCTTTTGTGAGATCAAACACGGAGAATCTGAAAATGTTGCAGCTTACGAAATCGTTGCTGTTCACACTTCTTCTTGCATTGATCGCCCTGTGCTCGACGCCGAAGGTGGGCGAAATTGCGCCGCGGTTCAGCCTTCCGGCGTCAGATGGGCGGACGGTAGCGCTGAAAGACTACGCCGGAAAGAAATTGGTGCTGGTCTTCTATCGCGGCTACTGGTGACCCTATTGCAGAAAACAGCTCGCCAGTTTGGCGGCTGACTACGACAAGCTGAAAGCAGCCGGGGCGGATGTAGTTGCGATAAGCGTCGACAAACCAGAGAAGAGCAAGGAGCTTGGCGATAAGCTCAGAATTCCTTTTCCGGTATTGTCCGACGTCGATCACAAGATAATAGACGCCTACGGGCTATATAACGAAGAAGGAAAAATTTCGAAGCCAGCGACTTTGGTGCTGGACTCGAAGGGAATTGTGCGATGGTCGTTCTTTGAAGAGGACTATAAAGTACGGCCACTTGACGAGGTGATCCTCGACGAGTTGAAGAAGATCAAGTAGAGCATCGGCACATATCGATTCCAAACACCGGCCACCATTTTCGATTCGAGTGTGTTGATAATCTGTTTGTGGAGTTCCTGTCGAAAGGGTCGGCGAGAGGGCTCGATGATTCGTGCGTGAAGACGATAGAGAGGCCGCCGTTTATTACAAAGCTCCCTCCGCAATTGGCAAAGTGAGCCGTACTACGAACGGGTCTCTTCGATCAGCGCGCGCGTCGCGTCGAAACGGCCAAGGGACTTCAATGCCGCGAGCGCGCGTTCGAGGGCCGGCTCTATGTAAGGTATGTACACAGCATTGCCCGCCGCCGCCTGCGATGCATAAGTGCCGATAGCTTTCAACATCCGTTGCACAGTCATCAGCTCAAGCTCAGTTCGAAACTCATCAACGTCCGGCAGCGGCAGCGTCGACGCCGACTTTGCCTCAATGAACCCTTCGACCAGCTCAAGCACGACTTCGCGAGAGAGCGTCGTGTACGGATCGCTCACCAGCGACGCTACGTCGTAGCTCGCGGGTCCCATTCGCGCGTCCTGGTAATCGATTATAAACAACTTGCCCTGAGGCATCATCAGGTTGCGCGCGTGATAATCGCGATGGGTCAGAACTCGAGGGCGGGCGGCAAGCTCTGAGCACAGCGTCTTGAAATCCTGCTGCACCGCGTTCGCCGTCGCCGGGTCCAGCTTGACCCGGAGATACTTATTGAAGTAGTTCGCGAAGAAAAATCCCAACTCCCAACGGAGCTTTGCTTCATCGAACGCGAGATGTGAGCAGATGGAATCGGCTGTCAGAGCCTTTTCTGTGGCTTCTTGAATTCGAACTACAAGTTCGAGGGCATGCCGGTAAGCTTCGGCGGCTTCGGAGTCCGAACGGCCTTCGAGCCAATCCTGGAGCCGCATATCGCCAACATCCTCGATCAGCATCGCTGCCTCTCCACCACAGGTCGCAAGGACGGGCGGCACCGGCAGCCCTGCTTCCAGGAGCAGAGAAGTCACCTCGATGTGAGCGCACGGATCGTTGGCGAACGTTAGTCGCGCGGATGGGTTGCCAGCCTCGGCCCTCGCGAGTCTATCGATAGCGCGCTCGGTTTCGTCAAAGGCCGCGCCGTACAGCGCTACGATGAGGCTCGCGCCTCGCGCCTGGGCGCGAAAGTAGGAACGGGTGGACGCGTCTCCGGTCAGCCTCGTGACGGACAGTTCGTCCACCGCCACGTTCAGGTGACGCGCCGCCAGGCGGGCGATTGCTTGTGATGGGTCTGTCTCGATCGGTGAAGCCATAAACCTACTCAGACCGGAACTACCACGTTCTCGCCGACGACTTTGCCGCGCTCTATCTGTCGCGCAATGTCCCGCCGAACGACAACGGCGCGTTCGATTATTGCGTTAGCCGGAATTCGAACGCCGTCGGCCAGTACGGACTGCCGAACGCTTGCGCCGGTCTCGACCGTGACCCCGTCCCACAAGACCGACTGCTCCACGCTCGCGCCCGGCTGGATCACGCAGTCTTGGCCGGCGGTCACCGATCCGCCTTCCATCAGCCGGAGGTGAGCTTCCAGGTACCGGCTCACGGTGCTCATCTCGTACCAGTCCGCGGCTGAAACATCCCCGACTACCGCTTCGCCTGCTGCTATTGCTTGGGGGTAGACGTGGATGGTCGAATGAGAAAAGCAGCCGCGCGGAATGTACTCGAAGATTCGCGGCGACAGCACCTGAATACCGGTGAACATTAGCGGCGCGGGATCAGTCCGCGCAACCACTGCGCCGGGATAGACGGTTGCTTCGGCGGCGGCGGCCTGCGGAAAAGCAGCGTCCGGGAATCCGGCGAATCGCGTGATCCGATCGCGATCATCTATCTCTACTATGCTGAAGTGCTCGAGCGCGGTGTTCCGTTTTAGCACCAGCGTAGCGATCGCGTTTCGTTTGCGATGCTCGGCGATAACCTCGCCAAGATCGATATTGGTGACGATCTTTCCGTTGATAACTACGAAGTCGTCGTCAAGGAGCGACTCGCGCACCCGATCCAACGCGCCCGATGTCCCGAGTATTTCGTCCTCGAGCGAGTACTCGATCTTGACTCCGAGTTTGGAACCGTCCCCCAGCGCAACGCGAATCGACTCTGGCTGATGATGGAGATTGACGATTATGTCGCTAATTCCGTGAGAGGCCAGATACTCGACCGAGTAGTTGATCAACGGGCGGTTGAGAAAAGGTATGGCAGCCTTGGTGCGATCTTCCGTAAGCGGCCAAAGCCGGGTGCCGAATCCCGCTGCTAGAATGAAACCCTTCATGATTTGTCATTTGTCATTGGTCATTTCTCATTGGTTACTTGTCTGTAATCAGGTGTACGGCCGCACTGTCAGATCTGCGCCTGATCGATGACAGATGACCAATGACCAAATGACCAATGACCAATGACCAATGATAGATGATCGTGACTCTTACTTGAAAACCAAATCTTCGAGCGGGACGCCTCGCGCCCTGCAACGCGATGCCTGAAGCTCTGGATAGCTTTCGCGTATAATGTCGTTGGCCGAGAATCCGGCGGCGTCCAGGGTCTTCAACACGCTGCTTTCGTCGCCTTCGATCTCGATGAAGTTTCCCATCGGCGTTTCATCGAGCACTACCTTCAACTCGCGGCCATCGAGAGCGACGCAGTAATCCGTGCGGTACTTCTGGTACCTGAACGAACGACGGTAACCCAATCGTTCGAACAACTCGATCATCCGCTCGGGCTCATCCACCGCGGTCTCGACTTCCTCTCTCACTTTGAGCCGGGATTCATTAGTCTCCTTCACAACGCCCTTATAAGTAACCGTTCCGGTGCCGTCGACTGATCGAACTCGGAGGGCGGCGCCTTGTTTGAACAACGGCTGATCTGGGAGATCGAGCAACCAGTTGTCTTCAAAGTGACGGGGCGTTTCGAGCGTTAGCTGGAAGCCGGCATTGCGAAGGCGATCCAGGTCGTCACAAGCGAGTTTGACTTCGATTTCAAGGTTCAGTTCTTTGCTAACAGGGGCTTGACTCATTTGAGTCGTATTATTCACGCCGGCTGCGCAACCGTCAAACTAGCCTGCAGCCGTTCAGGGTAGTCCGAACAGTTGAATGCATCGCCGCCGCCGAATGCTTGAGCGGGCGCGCGTCAGATTATCGCTCATAGCCACCTCGTGAGTCTCAGGTGGGTATTTCCGAAACCTGACGCGTAGCCAAGCTGAGCCGCGATGTTGCCCGAACCGCTGAGAATGTTGTAAGTTTCCCGCGTCACCGGATTGCGATTGCTGTGAGCAGGGTTTCTTTTAATCCTTAATCCGAAATTCGCCCCCGAAGCTGGAAGAGCGCCGGCTATGGCAGTCAGCTATAAGTCTACCTCGGCTATCGCCGCAAACGTCTCCGATAATAAGTGTCGCTGGGACGGCGCGAGCGCGTCTCACTATGAGGTGTGGTTTCTGACCCTCAACCATCGCGCGTCTCAGAGAGGCTTCTGGTTTCGGTACGGGTTGGAATCGCCGCTCGTCCTGGATCAAGATTCACAGCCTCGGGCCGCTTTGTGGGCCGCCGCTTTCAATCGCCGGTCGCCCGAGCAGAATCTCGGACTCAAGCGCGAGTACTCGGTCGATCAGTTCGTTCTCGAACGAGAGGACTCGCTACTGAAGATTGGAGATGGTCTTTTCTCGCCTTGCAGCGCCTCCGGTAGAGTTGATGGCGCGGGCCACAGCATCGAGTGGGATTTGACCTACAAGCCTTGCGATACGACTTACCATCACGTCCCGCGGACGATGGTCCAGCTCGCGAGGCCTTCATCGTTTGTGTGTTCCCCAAATCTGGATACGCGGTTCAGCGGCAGGATCGTGGTGGATGGCGAGGAAATTCTTCTTGATGAGGAGCCCGGCTGCCAGTCGCACATGTGGGGGCGAAAGCACGTAGACGATTGGGTGTGGGTCCACTCGAACGCATTCGAAAAGCTTCCTGGGACGGTGTTTGAAGGACTCGCCGCGAGACCGCGCCGCGCCGGCCGTATGCTTCCTCCCATCCAGTCGCTATACCTGCGTCATTGCGGGGAGGAGCACCGCTTCGTACGACTCCGGCGTGCCGAACAGTGGCAGCGAAAACTGGGAATGGGCTACTGGTCGTTCTCTGCTATGAACACGCGCTTATATATCGAAGGCGCAGCCCAGTGCCGATTACGCGATATGCTGCAGGCCGAGTACTCTGACCCGGACGGCCAGCGCCTTTACTGCATCAACAGCGAAGTGGCAAATCTGAAAATCCGGTTATTCCGGCGGGTCCACGGCGTACGCTGGCGGCACGTCGAGACAATTAAATCCTACGCGGCCGCCCACCTTGAACACGCATCCCGCGTGAGCGATTCAGGGGTCCAGATGGCTTTCGAGGCCTGAGAGACGTCAAGCGGAACGGCCGACAGCACCGAGGAAATCAATTCTTCCCGATTGGTCCAGTGACACTGGCCATATGTGTTAGTTGGGGAGTATTCTATCAGTATTGGGACGATTTCTGTTACCCGGCATCAGATGACGTCGTGATTTGGCCTTTAAGCGAAGAATGGTTCTTAATCTGCGACCATTCGGAGAAGTTTTCTTCGTAAGGTGCGGCCGTTAGACAACCTTTTCAGACTAAGCGCCAACTCTCGCACTCTAAGCTATATACCGAAGATTACACGTCTAACGAGGAAGTTGATTATGAAACGAGAAACCAAGGGCTCCTTCAAGCCTGACTTCGCAACACGCCGGGCGGCGTCGGCTGTGCTCGCTCTCGCAATCGCTGGAATGCTCGCGCTCGCCGCGATCGTGCCGGTCGTTGCCGACAGCAAATCGAAGGCAGCCGGCTCCGGCCTCACCCCGGATCAAAAGATCATTCACTTGCTTAACCGCATCGGCTACGGTCCGCGTCCGGGCGATGTCGAGAGGGTCAAGCAAATGGGCATCGACAAGTACATCGATCTCCAGCTTCACCCCGAACGCATTGACGATCCGGCCATCGAAGCGAAGCTGGCGAACTATCCCTCCTTGCACATGAGCCTTACCGAGATTCAGGAGAAGTATCCGCCGCCGCAGCTCCTCGCGCGGCAGCTTGGATTGAAGCAGGGAAAGAACGCTCCGGTTCTCCCTCCGGGCGAGGGAGCAGACGAAAACACCAAGCGCGAGTACCGGCAGCAGGTGATGGCCTACTATCAGGAAAACAACCTCAGACCGCCTCAGTTCCTGCTACAGGAGCTGCAAGCGCAAAAGATCATCCGAGCCGCATACAGCGAGCGACAACTTCAGGAAGTGATGACCGACTTCTGGTTTAACCACTTCAACATCTTTTGGGCAAAGAACGCCGACCGCAACCTGACGACCGACTACGAGATGAGCGTGATCCGTCCTCATACGATGGGCAAGTTCAAGGACCTTCTGCTGGCCACGGCAAAGAGTCCCGCAATGCTGGTTTATCTCGACAATTTTCAATCGATGTCGCCGGACGCAAAGCTGCCCGACCAGCGTCAGATGCGAAGACAGGGAGCATTGCAGCGCAGGCCCGGGGCGTTAGGCGGAGGTTTCGGCAATCCGCGCTTGAACAATCCCAACTATCGCAACCAGCAGAACGACCGCGAAATGCAGCGCGATCAGATGAATCAGCAGCAGCAGCAGAGGCAAGCGCAAGTTCCGGCGGGGCCCAAGGGTCGCAAGCCCGGGATCAACGAGAACTACGCGCGTGAGATCATGGAGTTGCACACGCTGGGCGTCGAGGGCGGGTACACTCAAAAGGATGTGCAGGAAGTAGCGCGCTGCCTGACCGGGTGGACGCTCGATCGGCCGCGTCAGGGGACCCAGTTCGTCTTCCGCCCGTTTATGCACGACAACGGCGAGAAGACCGTGCTCGGCCAAAAGATTCCCGCGGGCGGCGGAATCAAAGACGGCGAGATGGTCATCGACATCCTCGCGCATCATCCGAGCACAGCCAAGTTCATCTCGACCAAGCTGGTGCGCCGGTTCGTGAGCGACACCCCTCCGCAGGCGCTGGTCGATCGCGTAGCGTCTGTTTACACAAAAACCGACGGCGACATCCGCGAGATGCTGCGAGCGATCATCACCTCGCCTGAGTTCAACTCGAAGGAAGCTCATCGCGCCAAGATCAAGTCGCCGTTCGAGCTGGCGGTTTCGGCTGTTCGAGCGCTCGGTGCCGATGTCGCTGTGCCGCTGCAAACCGCTCAGTTCATCTCCAAGATGGGTGAGCCGCTCTACCTGTATCAAGCGCCCACCGGGTATCCGGACAGGGCCGATCAATGGGTGAACACAGGCTCGCTCCTGGAGCGTTTGAACTTCGGGCTCGCGCTTACGACGAACAAAGTGCGGGGCGCGTCGTTCGATGTCAAGCGCGCGGCTGGCAGCGTTGATATGTCTGACAGGCATCGGATCATGGAGCGGGCAATCGCGTCCCTGCTCAATGGAGATATCTCGCCGCAGACTCGAACAGTGCTGGACAAACAGTTGACGGAAGGCGTGCCGGTGAAGGGCGAACTCGGAGCTGTGCCGGCGATCCCGCAGGGCGAGGATTTGATGGCTGAGAATTCGATGCAAGCGCTGCCGCCCAACCAGGGCGTTGGCAAGGGCCAAAAGGGAGTTGGCAATCCTGAGCAAATGGAGCGGCGCTTCGGAGTGCGCGGGGATGTTCGTCCTCAGATCGCGATGTCAGCGGACGACCTCGAAAGCGCAAAGGCGTTTGGTCTTGTGCTCGGCTCGCCCGAGTTCCAAAGAAGATAAGGTTTGTGGTTTCTGGTTCTTCCACCCGGAATTTCCCCGACCGTGAACCGAAACCAGAAGCCAGAAACCAGAAACCGAAGTTTGGAGATAAATCATGGCAGTAACACGACGACTATTTCTCAAATCATCGGGCGTAGCGCTGGCGACCTTCGCCGCGGCGCCTTCGTTCTTGAAGCGAACGGTGCTGGCTCAGACAGCCGGAGCCGCCGGCAAGGATCATCCAATCATCATCGCGATCTTTCAGCGAGGTGCGATGGATGGAATCTCCGCAGTAATCCCGTTCGGGGATAAGAGTTACTACAGCGTACGCCCGAACATCGCCGTTCCGGAGCCGAAGGCCGGAAACCCGGACGCGGCGCTTGACCTCGACGGGTATTTCGCGTTGCATCCGGCGCTCGCGCCCTTCAAGCCCATTTATGACGAAGGTCATTTGGCGATGGTCCAGGCGGTGGGATCGCCTGATAACACCCGGTCACACTTCGACGCGCAGGATTACATGGAAGCGGGCACGCCGGGCAATAAAGGAACCGGGGACGGGTGGTTGAATCGCTACATGCAAGCGAAGAATGATCCGAAGGCAACGCCCTTCCGCGCGGTGGCCTTCACCGCGAACTTGCCGCGCACGCTGCTCGGGCCGGCGCCATCTCTCGCGATGACAAACATCGGGGACTTCGGTGTACGGGCGGGGCAGGGAAACGGGCAGGTCGCAAAAGGGTTCGAGGAGCTTTACTCAACAAGCCTCGGCGATGCGCTGCACGGCACGGGCAAGGAGGCCTTCGAAGCAGTCAAGATGTTGAAGAAGGCGAACCCGCAGCAATACCAGGCCGCGAACGGCGCAACCTATCCTCGCTCTCCGTTCGGGAATTCTCTGCTCCAGATTGCGCAGTTGATCAAAGCCAACATCGGCATCGAGGTCGCTTTTACTGACGTCGGCGGATGGGACACTCACGCTAATCAAGGAAACGCCCGCGGCCAGCTTGCGAATCGCTTGCAGGACTTCAGCCAGGGCATCGCCGCGTTGTACAAGGACCTCGGCGATCGCATGCGCAACGTCGTGATTCTCACGATGACCGAGTTTGGCCGGACGATCAGACAGAACGGTTCAGGCGGAACCGATCACGGTCACGCGAGTTGTTTGTTCGTCGCAGGAGGCCCGGTTAAAGGCGGCAAGGTCTACGGCAAGTGGCCGGGGCTGGCGACCGAGCAGTTGTACGAAGGCCGCGACCTCGCGCTGACCACGGACTTCCGCGATGTGTTTTCAGAGATTGCCGCGCGTCACATGGGAGCGGGCAATCTGAACACGATTTTCCCGGGCTTCAACGCGAGTCCGGCAAACTTCCGTGGGTTCATCCGCGTTTCGTAGCGCACGGTTGCGATGTTTCCGAAGCCGCCTGCTTTCGGATTCCGCGAACTGCCCGTCCTGATGTTGACCGCTTACAGGCAAGAGGGCTTCGCAACGGCCCTCTTGCCGCACAATGTGAATTCCAACGATGAGCTTCCGTCGCATCGCCCTCGCCGTCTTCCTGGCTTTGCCAACCTGCGCCAGTCTCGTCTCAACCCTTGCTCAAGAAAGGCAGACAGACACTCCGATCAAAGTTCAAACAACTCTGGTAAGCGTCCCGGTAATCGTCAGCGATCGCCAGGGAAGATACGTCTCTGGGCTAAAGGCAGCGGATTTCAAGCTCTACCAGGATCGAGCTGAGCAGCCGATCTCGGTTTTCGACGCCGTGGAAGAGCCGCTCAACATCGCGCTGCTCCTGGACACGAGCCATAGCACCGCTCAGGTACTCGGCGACATTAAGAAGGCCGCTGGCAATTTTCTGAAGGAGCTGAGGCCCCAGGATCGTGCGATGGTGATGAGCTTTGACTACGACATACACCTGTTGAGCCAGTTGACGCCCGATCGAAAGGCGCTGGAAAAAGCCGTCAAGAGCGCCAAGGTGGGCGAGGAATTCGGCACCGTCCTGCGCGATGCGGTCTCCGAGGTTGTCGATCGAGGCTTCAAACGAATCGATGGACGAAAAGCGATCATCGTGCTGACCGATGGAAAAGACGTCGGCAGCCGGATCAGCGAGCAGGCTGTGTTTGACCAGGCCGCCGAATCGGGCGCAATGATCTATACGGTATTCTTCGAAACTGGTTTTGTCCGCCGTGGCTGGATTGATGCGACTTCGTTTCCGCGCCGGCGCGTATGGGGCCGAGATCGCCTTCCTCCTCCGAGACCGCGAAACGAGCAACGGCGCCAACGGGTCGAGAGGCGAAACGAGCAAGCGATGAGTTTTCTCGAGAAGCTCGCCGACGTTTCGGCCGGGCGCTACTACAACGGCGAAGCGTCAGACTTGAAGAAGACTTTTAACCTGATCGCCGAGGAGCTTCGTCATCAGTACCGGTTAGGATTTTATCCCGACAACCACAAGATCGACGGCAATCGGCACACACTGAGAGTCGAGGTGACCGCTCCGGATGCAGTCGTGAGAGCGCGTCGAAGCTATCAGGCAGCGAGCCTCACGAATGGGTCTTGATCTCAACTCTACGCGGAACTCTGTTTCATTCGGAACAGGCTGGAGCTTAGAAGCGCACTCGTCGACACAGGAGTCTTCATTCTTTGGTATCGAGGCGATGCCCGGGCAAGACGTTTCTTCCGAACCAAACACACCATAATCTACTACAGCAAGGTCGTCCGGAAAGAACTGCTTCGCCCGCCCATCAGCGATGCCGAGCGGCGCCGCATTCCCACGTTGCTTCGAACGATGAGGTTGATCAACCCTGATCCTCAGATTGTGGCCGCATACAGTGACCTGTTGGAACGATATCCTTATCTTCGAGATCATCTCGCCGCCGCGCTGATCGCAGCGTCTGCGTGGGCCAAGAATCTTCCGATCGTGACAGTGAATCGCTCGCCACTTTGACCCGATAACAGAGATCGAGGTCGTTCCTTTCTGATCGTCTATTGCACGTTCAAGCCAACAGCGGCTATTCTCTGCTCCTGTAGTCGCCAGAGCTGACGACGCTGGCCCAGACTTAGTAAGAAAGAGGTTATGCGATGCAAGCAAAGACAGCAGCAGTTCGCGAGGTAGTCTCCGCCGAGGAATGGCAAGCGCGCGTCGATCTGGCCGCCGCCTATCGACTCGCTGCGCTCTTCGGATGGGACGATCTGATCTTCACTCACATTTCCGCGCGAGTCCCCGGACCGGAACACCACTTTCTCATCAACCCGTATGGATTGATGTTCGATGAGATCACCGCCTCGAGTCTGGTGAAGGTCGGTTTAGACGGCCAGAAAGTGATGGACAGCCCTTATCCGATTAACCCGGCGGGATTCACGATACACAGCGCCGTTCACGCGGCCCGCGAAGATGCGATGTGTGTGATGCATCTGCACACTCGGCACGGTGTGGCCATCTCCGCGAAGAAGCACGGCCTGCTTCCGATCTCGCAGCAGTCGTTGTTCGCGCTCGCCTCGATCGCTTATCACGACTATGAGGGGCTCGCGCTGAACGAGGACGAGAAGCCCAGACTGGTCTCGGACCTCGGCGACAAGAACAATCTGATCTTGCGTAACCACGGCTTGCTGACGATTGGCATCAACGCGGCCGAGGCGTTCCTCTCGATGTACAACCTCGAGCGCTCCTGCGAGATTCAGTTGATGGCCGAGGCAGGGGGAGCGGAACTTATTGAAATAGCGAAGCCGATTCTCAAGGGCATCGAGGCTCAAGTAGAAGTAGTAACCAAGGGACTCGGCGCCGATCTGGTTTGGCCCGGGCTCTTGCGCAAGCTCGACAAGATCGATGCGTCGTATCGGGATTGATTTGGGAGCACCTGCAACCCTGGGAGAGCAGGCATCCTGCCTGCTCTTTCCGCTAAAGCGCCACTTACTTCACTCGCAAAACAATGCAGGCAAGGATGCCTGCGCTCCCAGGCTGTCCCAGGAGGCAGTGAATGCGGAAGCTCATAGATAGAATCCTCGTGATCGTCTTCATAGCCCTGCCTTTGTGGCCGTTTCCGCAAGAAGTCTCGGCGCAGCGGCGCCCGAACATCATCTTCATCTACGTCGACGACATGGGCTATGGCGATCTCGGTTGTTACGGGGCGAAGGCAATCAAGACCCCGAACATCGATCGCATGGCTGCAGAAGGATTGCGACTCACCAGCTTCTATTCAGTCTCGCCGATCTGCACGCCTTCCAGGGCCGCACTGATGACCGGGCGCTATGCCGCGAGAATGGGCGTCGATCAGATGCGGTTGGCAAACGTGCTTTTTCCTACGGACAAAACCGGCTTGCCTCAGTCTGAAACTACCGTGGCGCGGGCCCTCAAGGGGCGGGGCTACGCGACGGCCTGCATTGGCAAGTGGCATTTGGGCCGAGTAGGCCCGCATCGCGCGATCGATCACGGCTTCGATTACTACTTCGGCATCCCCTACAGCAACGACATGACTCCGACTCCCATCATGCGCAATGACGATGTGGTCGAGGAGCCTGCGAAACAGGACACGCTCACTCGGCGCTACACCGAAGAGGCTATCAGCTTCATCGAGCGCGCAAAGGCCCAGCCGTTTTTTCTCTACCTTGCGCACAACATGCCGCACATTCCGTTGCACGCATCGGAGCGGTTCAGAGGGAAGTCCGCCGGCGGGCTTTATGGCGACGTGGTCGAGGAATTGGATTGGAGCGTCGGTGAAGTTCTGAACGCGCTGAAGCGATTTGGTCTCGATCGCGACACCATCGTCTTCTTCTCGAGCGACAATGGTCCGTGGTATCAGGGCAGCGCCGGACCGCTGCGGGGGCGCAAGGGATGGACCTACGACGGCGGCGTTCGCGAGCCGGGCATCGTGCGTTGGCCCGGGAACATCCGGGCGGGCGGAGTCTCGGATGAACCGGTAGCCACGATTGATTTCTTTCCGACTGCGCTGGCACTGGCTGGTGAAAGAAAGATTGCCGCTGGATCGAAGCAGCCGTTAGACGGCAAGAGCATCCTGCCGTTTCTGCTGGGACAGCAGACGAACAGTCCGGAAAATGTCTACCTCTTCTTTGACGGCCCTTACCTTCAAACCGCGCGCGCGGGGCGCTGGAAAATTCATGTCGCGCGCTGGAACATTCCGCGATACACAGCGGCTTCAGGACAGCAGAAGAACGTGCGGTTAGTGACGCCGGAGCTCTTTGACATGAATGTGGACCTTGGCGAGAGCTACGATGTGGCGTCTGACCAGCCGATTGTTGTGAGGGATCTCAGAGCCCGGATCATTGCCGCTCTTCGAACCTTCCCGCAAGAAATTCAGCGAGCGAATTCCGAGCTGCTGGAAGCTCAGTGAAGCGCCAACTCCGTAGGATATTGTCTTAGCGCCTTTGCGGATCTTTGCGTCTTTGCGCGAAATAACAGTAACAAGAGACCGTTTCGCGCAAAGACGCAAAGATCCGCAAAGGCGCTAAGAAAACATCATCGTGACTCTCTGATTTGTGCCGTGCTTCTCGAATCGGCATCGCGTCAGCAGTTTCAGGATGGTATGCTGCAATGGTGGACTTTCTTCGTCGGTTGCACACGCTGAGCATGGCTGACTCTTCATGAGTTCATTCCAGGGAACAAGTCGTTCTGACTACAATTCAACTGAAGACCCGATTCGGGAAGAGCTATTCAGCGTCGAGCGTCTCGAGCAACATGCGGCCGAGTTGGCCGCTGAGCACTCGGTATCTTCCCATCCCGGTCGTGGCCGGCGGCTTCTCCCGCGATTAGAAGAGAACGGCCGCAAGCTGGTAGCCGTTTATCGAGCGCTGGCCGAGGCGATTCGCAACGAGCGCTCCGTGTCGCCCGCTGCCGAATGGCTGGTCGACAACTTTCATATCATCGAAGAACAACTTCGCGAGATTCGCCGAGACCTGCCGAAAGGCTATTACAGACAACTCCCCAAGCTCGATCGCGGTGAGCTTAAAGGCTACCCGCGCGTCTATGCAATCGCGTTGGCGCTGATCGCTCACACCGACAGCCGTCTTGACGCCGACACCCTCGCGCGCTTCATACGTTCCTACCAACAGGTGACGCCTCTGTCGATCGGCGAGTTGTGGGCGATTGCGATCACATTGAGGGTCGCCCTCGTGGAAAACCTGCGGCGCCTTGCGATACGCATAGTCTCCGCACGCAATGCGCGAGAAGAGGCCGACAAACTTGCTGACAAGCTCCTGGAGATCGCCGGACGACAGCCGGACGAGCTGATCGGGCAGCTTCAGGTGGCGATGGGAAAGTCCAGGCGCCTCGATCGAGCATTCATCGTTCAGCTTACGCAACGGCTTCGCGATCAGGACCCCGAAGTGTGGCCTGCGTTGGATTGGGTCGAGGAACAGCTCGCCGGCGAGGGCACCACGACCGAGCAGACTGTTCACATAGAGCATCAGCGGCAAGCCGCAGCTCAGGCTACCGTAGGCAACATAATCACGAGCATGCGCTTGCTGTCGACGCTCGACTGGAAGGATTTCTTCGAAAGCGTCAGCCAGGTAGATCCGATACTGGCCACCGATCCAATTGGCGCTTACTCATCGATGGACTTCGCAACGCGTGATCGTTATCGCCATGTTGTCGAGAAAATCGCCAGACGCACAAAGTCGTCCGAGCAGGAGATCGCCCGCCACGCTCTGACATTGGCAGCGCAGGCAGAAAACTCGGCTTCGGATGATCGTCGCCGAGCTCACGTCGGCTACTATCTGATTGATCGGGGACGCGCCCTGCTGGAAGAGGAGGTCCACTACCGCGCGGGTTGGCGCGAGCGGGTTTTTAGGGGCGTGCTCAAGCATCCGACAGGCGCATATCTGGGCACCTTCGCGGTAATGACGAGTCTCTTTCTGGCTCCCTTCCTCTCATACGCTTTTGTTTCAGGCGGCTCTCCGGCCGCATTGATTGCAATTAGTCTGCTATTGATCGTCCCGGTTAGCGATTTGGTGTTGAGCGCGTTGAACCTCGACGTAACGATCCTCTTCAAGCCAAATCCGCTGCCTAAGATGAACACAGCGGCGGGCACGCCGGAAACTGCTCGAACGTTCGTCGTCATCCCCACCATCTTCACGAGCGAAGAGACAGTGCGCGCGCTGATCGAGAATATCGAAGTGCATTTTCTGGCAAATCGCGATGAGAATATTTATTTTGCGCTTCTCGGAGATTTTGCGGACGCCGCGCTTGAGGACATGCCAGATGACGACCGCATACTCGAGGCGGCGACAAAGGGCATTGAAGAATTGAATGCTCGCTACGGCGAGCCCGGGCCTGAGCGCTTCCACTTGTTCCACCGCCGTCGCAAATGGAATCCGGTGGAAGGGAAGTGGATGGGTTGGGAGCGAAAACGGGGCAAGCTACATGAATTCAATCGCCTGCTTCGCGGCGCCGGCGACACCAGCTATATCGTAGCAACGGCCGAGCCGGCTCTTCTGGCAAAGGTCCGTTATGTGATCACTCTCGATTCCGATACTCAACTGCCTCGTGGCAGCGCGCGGCGGCTCATCGGCACGGCGCTGCATCCGCTCAACCAGCCTTGTCTCGACCCGCAACTGAGTCGGGTGACCGAAGGATATGGCATCCTTCAGCCTCGCGTCAGCATGACCCTTGCAAGCTCTTCCCGTTCACATTTTGCACGGATCTTCTCAGGGCACACGGGCGTGGACCCGTACACAACCGCAGTCTCGGATGTGTACCAGGATCTATTCGGAGAAGGGAGCTACACAGGCAAAGGACTCTACGACGTAGACGCTTTCGAAGCTGCGCTTGCCGGGCGAGTGCCGGAGAATTTGCTGCTGAGCCACGATCTATTTGAGAGCTTGTACGCTCGGGCCGCGCTGGTCACCGATGTCGAGTTGCTTGATGACTACCCTTCGCATTACGACTCGTATGCCAGGCGCCAGCATCGCTGGACCCGAGGTGACTGGCAGATAGCGGGCTGGCTCTTTCGCCGCGTGCGAGATGCGCGGAATCGTGCGGTGCGCAATCGACTCCCACTGATTTCCCGCTGGAAGATACTCGATAACCTGAGGAGAAGCCTGGTCGCTCCAACAATGGTGCTCTGGCT
>DATLWF010000259.1:0-3831 GCA_035576605.1 Blastocatellia bacterium
CTCATCAGTCTTTAGGTCGCGGTCGATGATCACACCCTTCGGGGACGTGTCGATGTGCGGCCCGAACATAAATCCGACAAGACGCGACGGAAGACCTTTGCCGTCCGCCGGAGCTTCGGCGATCTTTGCCGGATCGGGATCAGGCGCAGGCTTACCCCACTTCTTCAGAGTCTCCTTCGCACGCTCGGCGTATTCGGAATGAGGATGGCTGGCTATTATGCGAGCCAGGTCCCGGCTGGCGGTCTCGGTGTCTTCCTGGATTTCCATCGCCTTTGCGTGAAGGTAGAGGGCTTCGTCAAATCTGGAGAAGTTCGGATATTTGTTCAGAATCTCTTCGGTGCGCATCTGCGCGGCCTGGGCCGATTCCCGAATATCGAAATAGAACCGTGCAACTTTAAGCTCGTGCATCGCCAGTATTTCCTGCACCTGGTTCATCAACTGCTCAACCTGTTCCTTCGCGTCAGTGTTCGGGTATCGGCGGAGCAAATCCTTCAATTGGCGCTCGGCGAGTCTCGCGTGCGTCGTGTCCCGATCAGCCGCCATCACCTGCCTCAGATGAACCTCCGCTATCTTGAGCATAGTGTCATCTGCAAGAGGATCGTCGGGGAAGAACTGAATCCAGTCGCGGTACTCGATCTCAGCCTGGGCCAATCCTTTCGAGCCTCCCTGCAGGTAGTAAGAATCGGCGATCGAGAGCTTCGACATTTTTATCATCGGGCTGTCGGAGTAGGTGTTGATCATCGTGTTCAACAGTATCCTGCCCTCATCAAAGTTGCCTTTGCGAATTGCATCGACTCCGGCCCGGTAGAGTTCTCGATCGCGACCAGGTCCCTTAGCTTCTTCCAGCGTCAGCTTGGTCTTCGGCTTGCCGCCGCACGCGGCAAACGGGAGCGCAACGGCCAAAATTACAATAAAAACCTTTACTACTTTCATGCGACTTGGGCGGCCGAGCCTCACAGCAAAC
This sequence comes from Blastocatellia bacterium, assembly GCA_035576605.1. Taxonomy (GTDB): domain Bacteria; phylum Acidobacteriota; class Blastocatellia; order UBA7656; family UBA7656; genus Onstottus_A. The sequence continues at coordinate 965 of DATLWF010000259.1, forward strand.
GGCCTTCTCCTTTGTTTAACTTTTTTGGGCTGGTCTCTTATTCTACAGCAGTGAGCACGGGTTCAAACTGTTAGCGGCTCCAGCGCCTTTCGGCGGAGCTCGCGGGTCGCCTCCTCCGGATTGCCTTTACCGAAGACCGCGGAACCCGCGACTATCCATTCAGCGCCCTGGCGGACGACGTCCGAAACATTGCTCAAGCCTATTCCGCCGTCTACCTCTATGTGAACGTTCAAGCCGCGAGAGTCAATCATACTCCGCAGCCGACTTATCTTGTCAAGCGAAGTGCTTATGAACGATTGGCCGCCAAATCCCGGATTGACCGACATAACCAGCACGTAGTCGACGAAAGGCAATGCCTCTTCGATAGACCCAATCGGAGTAGCTGGATTGAGAACGACACCCGGACGGCAGCCCATGTCGCGTATCGCTGTCAGCGTGCGATGCAGATGCACGACCGCCTCCACGTGCACCGAGATCATGGAAGCTCCGGCACGGGCGAAGTCATCGATGTACAGATCCGGGTCGGTGATCATCAAATGGCAATCGAGCGGAAGGTCCGTCGCCCGCCGCGCGGCTTTGACCACCAAAGGCCCGATGGTTATGTTCGGCACAAAATGCCCATCCATCACGTCGACGTGAATCAGACCCGCGCCGCCGCGTTCGGCTGCTTTGATGTCATCGCCGAGCCGCGCAAAGTCCGCGGACAGAATTGATGGAGCTATTTCGATCATTGCGTTTCGACGTCGCCCGACCCCAAAAGACCCCTGAGTGTTCGCACAATGAAGTTGCGCACGAGAATCCGCCGACGGTGCAAAGCCGGGCCGGGAACCGATACCTGACTCTTCTTTTGAGCTGGCCCACTGCTGACGACTATTTTGACGTCAAAGTCTTTCTTGACGGATGAGTTCGGGATTGGCTGCGTTTCAATGACAGTGCCGGCCGCGGCCGCATCTTCGCGACGTTGGATCTTAACTCTCAAACCTGCCAGCTCGATGAGCTTTTGCGCTTCGGCTTCGGGCTTGCCAACAACATTGGGCACCCGCGTATCCCCACTTCGAAACAACGTGTAGATCGTTACTATCGCGCTCAAGGAGAAGGCAAGCGCCAGAACTATCACCATTCCGAGTCTGCGCGAAATAGTCCAGGCAATGTTTGCGGGCTCAGCCCGGTCCGCGCCCTGTGGGGTGCTCATAGGCGCAGTCTAGCACCGGAATCCAACGGCTTTCAATCTATGAGGGTGAATTGAGGTGAAACCTGTCCGACAAAGTTCAGTGCGTCGACAACCGCCCGTCATTCTCGCCGAAAGTTTCGACTGCGGCAGCCCGCGACAAACTGAAGTTTGTCGGACATTTCATCGAATTGATCCTATGATGTGAACACTCTGCTGTAGCTCCGCGCTTGCGAGCGAAAACAATGAGAAAAGGCCGTATAGTCCAATCACAAAAGCTACGAGCATCAACGCGTGATAAGCCAACGCCGCAATTCGCAGGATGCTCTTCTCTGGATCAGTGTTTTCCGAATTCTCCATCGTTTCCTCCGACTCTCAATCGTCTAATACGACCGGTCCTGGAGATTCGGATTTCACGCTCTCATTCACCGGCGAGGCTTTTCCGCAGGCGGGTCATCCAGCCCTGACTTTGCTCCTGCTTCAGGCTGAGCAGCTCCAGCTCTCCCGAATCGAGCAAAACGCCGTCGCATTTGTTGCAGCGGTCGATCTGCACGTCTTCAAAAGTGACTTCGACCAGCATGCCGTCGCATTTCGGGCAGTGGATTGCCGAGGTTTCTGCCTTCTCTCGTTCCTTTTCTTGAGCCCGCTTCGCGCGTAGCTTCTCGACCAACTCCTGCTCTTTGCGTCGGAAGTACTCGTTCTCGAGTGATTTCTCTCGTTCATCCCAGATCTTCGACATTGTCGACTCCTTTGAGGCGTCCGACAAACTTGAGTTTGTCGAACGCTGTCATCTGCGTTTCAGTTTATTAGTGACCTGTAACATTCAATGCGATAGCGGCCTTTCATTAACACCCAACTTCAGTTGGGTGTCGGCGAGTAACCGCTCAATCCCAACCGTTTTAACGGTTTTGCCGCCTGTGGAAGCCGTGAAACTGGTTGAAACGGTTCGGAGATTCGCGCTCCGCAAATCACCCTCTGAAGAGGGGCGTTAATGAGAGGAAGACGAATCAGATCAACCTCAACCAGACGTTGGCCTGTTCCCCTGACGCTATCGATTTCAATGTTACAGGCCACTAGCTTGCCGCTTTCGACCTTGCTTCTATGATCTGAAGCTCATTATGCTCTCGGCGAACGCGCAAGACCTTCTTATCGAACTTCCCGACGCTTGTCTTCGGCACTTCATCGATAAAAGCCCAACGTTCGGGCACCCACCACTTCGCTACTCGCTCTCCCAGGAATGCGCGAAGCTGATCGATGGTCGTAACCGAACCTTCTTTCAGCACCACACAGGCTAGCGGCCGTTCGTCCCACTTCTCGTCGGGCACCCCGATGACCGCCGCTTCTATCACATCGGGATGAGCCATCAACGTTGTCTCCAGCTCGACCGTCGAGATCCACTCGCCGCCCGACTTGATCACGTCCTTGGCTCGATCGGTAATCTGAATGAACCCTTTCTCGTCGAGGGTGCCGACGTCGCCGGTTCGCAGCCAGCCGTTGTGAAACTTCTCAGGGGTGTCGTCGCCGTAATAAGCCGCCGTGATCCAGGGTCCTCGCACTTCTATTTCACCGACTGCCTCACCATTCCAGGCCAACACCGTGTCGCCGTCCGTCAATCGAATTTCGACGCCAGGCTTGACCCGGCCGGTCTTCGAGCGCCAGTCCATCAGTTCCTCTTCGCAGCATCCTTTAGGTGGATACG
>DATLWF010000260.1:0-11362 GCA_035576605.1 Blastocatellia bacterium
GGTAACCGCTACGCGGCCCAGGAGAGCCCGAACCACGCAAACTATCGATAGGACACCGCTACGCGGTTTACACCTCACTGAAGTGAGGTGTTGGCTCTCCTGACGGTGGGCGAAACTCGCATTGTCGTGGATCGACCCAGAGCGACAAAATTACAACACCAAATGCAAGTCCCACTCTTAGTCACGCCAGGTCATCCTACCCTGGCGGGTCAGCGGTCTAACTCTCACTTAACTGTGTGCTACAATTTTCGTCGATTGGAACGGTGCGAGATTGGCCATCAACCTAACGCCTTTGACCTGCTACGCTGAAATCTTCGGACGCCTGTTTGAAAGCAGCGAGTTCGAGCAACTCGAATCTGAAATCAAAGCGGGCCGTCGCGTGGTCGTCGTGTCGGGTCTCGCGGGAAGCGCCCGCGCGCTGATCCTTGCGGCGCTTGAAAAGAAACTCGCGCGCCGCATCATATTCGTCGCCCGGTCCAATCGCGAGGTCGAAGATTTCCAGCCGGACGTCGACTTCTTCTATTGCGCGCTCAACGGCGTGAGCGCGAGCGATCAAAGCGTTCTCACGATACCCGCCGTCGAAGCCGATCCCTACGACGGCACATCGCCTCACGCCGAAGTACTCGAACAGCGGGCGCTGGCGCTCTATCGAGCAACACGTGGCGAAGCTCGAATACTGCTCACGTCGATCGGGGCGCTGGCCGAACGAACCATTTCGCCCGATCTTCTGAAAGCTTCAAGCATCACCCTTCGCGTAGGCGAAGAGATGCCGCCCGAACTTATCGTCGATTTGCTCATCGCCGCCGGCTACGTGCGCCAGGAACCCGTTGGCGCGGTCGGCGAGTTCAGCCTGCGCGGCGGAATACTGGACGTCTTCTCGCCGGCACACGATACGCCGCATCGAATTGAGTTCTTCGGCGATGCGGTCGAATCGATTCGAGAGTTTGATCCGGACACCCAACGATCGGTAGGCCGCGCTTCGGAGTCGACTATCGTGCCGATGCGCGAGCTGTCAGTCCGGCGCGAAGAGTTCATGTCGTGGGCCGAATCAGCCGAGCGTCACTGGGAGGATGACAAATTCCGCCGCGACCTGAGAGCGCGACTCGCGCATGCGGAACGCGGCGAGCCCTTTCCTGGTTGGGAATATCTGATCCCGCTTACCCGGCCGCTCACGTCTTCGGCGTTCGATTATTTCAAAGACGCGGTCCTGCTCATCGACGAACCGGTCGAGATCGAAAAGCGCGCGTCTGATCTCTATCGTTATCTCTCGAACCGTTTCTCGCTGGCCGATGACGCGGGTGAGTTATCGCTCCCGCCGGAGAAGTTGTTTTTGAGCGTGGAAGAACTTCAAGCGCGCTTCGAAGCCGCGACGCGAATCGAGCTTCGCCTGCTCGGTCGCGACGCTGCGGCTACCGACGAGCAGTTCAGCAGCTTGGGAGGGCACACTCCCAGCATGGTTGATCGCGGCTCCGCCGTGGGTAGGCACGAAGCGGGCGCTCCCAGTCTCTTTCTCTTCCCGATCGTGTCGGCGACTCCGGACGTCGCGGTCATCTCGCAATCGCCTCGGCGATATCACGGTCGCATCGCCGACATGGCCCATGACCTCGAATCAGAACCGCGTACGACGTTGTTCGTGATGCCGAGCCTCGGGTTGGCCGAGCGCGTAACCGAAATGCTCGCGGAGTACGCGATCAACGCTGAGCTCTTGCCCTCGATGAGCACGAAGGAGCGAGAGGCCTCGCCGCTCACCAGCAATCGAATCGTCACCGTCGGCAGGCTCGCGAACGGATTCGCGCTTCCCGCTGCCGAGCTGTCCGTGCTGACCGAGAGCGATGTCTTCGGCGACGTCGAACGCGCAGCATCTCAACGCACCGTTCCGAAGAAAGCGCGCAAGAAACGGACCGCCGCCGCGTTTCTCTCCGATCTCGGAGACTTGAAAGTCGGTGATTACGTCGTCCACGTCGACCATGGTATCGGCCAGTTCCAGGGGCTCGAGCAAATCGTGACCGCGGGCGGACCGACCGGCAACGTAGCCGCCGGGCTGGAGCGCGGCCGCGGCGACACTCGTGAGTTCATGCTGCTCACTTACGCCGAGGGCGCTCGCTTGTATGTGCCGGTCGAGCGTCTGGATCTTGTCCAGCGATACTCTGCGGGCGAAGGAAACCGGCCTCAACTCGACAAGCTGGGTGGGGTCGGCTGGCAAAAGGCGAAAGCGCGAGCCCGCCGGGCGATGCGCGACATGGCCGAAGAGCTGTTGAAACTCTACGCCGAGCGCAAACTCGTTCAAGGTCACGCTTACGGCGCGGACACGCCGTGGCAGCACGAGTTTGAAGACGCGTTCGAGTACCAGCTTACGCCCGACCAGGAAGCCGCGATCGAAGACGTGAAAGAAGGAATGGAAAGCTCGCAGCCGATGGACCGTTTGATCGTAGGCGATGTCGGCTACGGCAAGACAGAAGTGGCTATGAGAGCCGCTTTCAAGGCGGTGATGGAGGGCAAGCAGGTCGCGGTGCTGGCGCCAACTACGGTGCTGGTCCTTCAACACTACAAGAGTTTTCAGCAGCGCTTCAGCCCGTTCCCCGCGCGCATCGACATGCTATCGCGTTTTCGGAACGCGAAGGAACTAAAGGAATCCGTAAAGGCGATCGAGGCCGGAACCGTCGATGTCGTCGTCGGAACGCACAGGCTGTTGTCGAAGGACATTCGCTTCAAAGATCTGGGCTTGCTGGTCGTCGACGAGGAGCAACGATTCGGCGTCGCACACAAGGAACGAATCAAACAGATGCGCAAGAAGGTGGACGTCATCGCGATGTCGGCCACCCCGATTCCGCGCACGCTGAACATGTCGCTGGCCGGACTGCGCGACATGTCGGTCATCGAGACTCCTCCGCGAGACCGCCTTGCTATTCAAACTCACGTAGTTCAGTTTTCGGACTCGGTCGTTCGCTCGGCCATCGAGCTCGAGCTTCAACGCAGCGGTCAGGTGTTCTTCGTTCACAACCGCGTCGAGACGATTTACACGATCGCGGAGCTGATCGCGAGGCTCGTTCCTCAGGCGCGCATCGGCGTGGGTCATGGACAGATGGCCGAAAAAGACCTCGAGGAAGTCATCCTCAAATTCATTCGCCACGAGCTTGATGTTCTGGTGTGCACGACGATCATCGAAAACGGTATCGACATTCCGCTTGCGAACACGATCATAATCAACCGCGCGGATAAGTACGGCCTGGCGCAGTTGTATCAACTCCGCGGGCGGGTCGGGCGCTCGAACCGCAGGGCTTACTCGTATCTGTTGATCCCAGCCGAAGACACGTTGACCGACATCGCGCGCCGGCGTCTCGCCGCCATTCGGGAGTTCTCGGACCTGGGCGCGGGCTTCCGCATCGCCGCGCTCGACCTCGAGCTTCGCGGCGCGGGCAATTTGTTAGGCGCGCAGCAATCAGGACAGATCGACGCGATCGGGTTTGACCTGTATACGCAGATGCTCGAACGCACGGTGCGGGAGCTTAAGGGCGAGCCGGTTGAAGACGAAGTGTCGACGGCGATCAACCTGGGTGTAGACATTCGAATACCCGAAGACTACATCTACGATATGAGCCAGCGGCTGCGAACCTATAAGCGGATCTCGTCGGCTGAGAGCGAAGAAGAGCTGGCGGACATACACGCGGAGATCGCGGACCGCTATGGCCCGATCCCCGAGACGGTCGAGAATCTGTTTGAGTACTCGCGCCTGCGCCGTGAAGCGTCGAAGCTAGGAATCATCTCGATCGACCGCGAAGGCGATCGCCTTGCAGTGAAGTTCACCGAGCAAGCGAAGATCGACCCCGACAAGTTGATTGCGATGGTATCAAGCGGCGAGGCTGCCTTCACCCCAAGCGGAGTTTTGAGGATCGGGCTCGACGCTCAAGACGACGCTGCCGTGTTTGATGAGGTGCGAGAGCTGTTGACGCACTTGCGATGACGGCCGGGTTCCTCCGCTTCCGTTGGCGCGTCCTCGGCTTACTAACTTGTCAATTGCTCATTCCGTGGTCCGCAAGCCTGATCAATTCGTCTATCGAAGTGTCCGTGAACCCTCGCGACCGCATCTTCTTGATGAATGCCGGCGTGACTCCGTGATCCTGCATCCGGACTAGCTGCTCGATGGGCAGATTCTGAAACCCAACCTCTTTGAGTCCGTTGATAAACTTTGGGTTGACTCCGTGATCTTGCATCCTAACGAGCTGGTCCAGCGGAGGGCGACCGTAGCCGAGCGCTTCAACTTCCTGGATGAATTTTGAGTTTACGCCGTGATCCACTGTTCTGGTTAGTTGCTCGAGTGAGAGGCCGGTGTACCCAGCGGCGCCAAGCTCGTTGATGAATCGTGGCGTGACTCCATGATCGACCGTTCTGATAAGCGTCTCGACCGGGAGTTGCTTAAACCCGAGCCCGTCCAGTTCCCTTATGAAGCTTGGGGTCACTCCGTGGTCCACCATCCTGGTGAGCAGTTCTACCGACTGAACGCTGTAGCCCAGAGCCTTCAACTCCCTGACGTATTCGAGCGACACGCCGTGCTCGCCCATCCGCACAAGTTGATCCAGAGACGGACGCTCGTAATCCTGTGCGTTCAGTTCGTCGAGGAATGCAATGCTCACGTCATTCATCGCAAGAGAGAACTGTTGCGCCTCGCTTGGCGCCTGATAGCCTCGCTTCTGAAGGTCGGCGGCAAACGCCGGACTCGCTGAGAAAACAAAGTGCCCCGAGCCCTTGCCGTCTTTGAACCAACCCTCGCAGTTGAACGTGCCGGCATCGCGAATGAGCTGGAACTGAACGTGTGAGCCGGCCGACGTGATCTGCGCGCCGGTCAGGCCTTGCAGTCGATCGGGCGCGAGGCTGAAGGAGGTGATGTTGTTTCCGAATCCCCTCTTTGCGGATGTATAGTTGAGTGTGAGTTGATACTGATTCGTGCCGCGGGTGGTGTCGATTATCCACTGACCGGAGCGCGAGTCTTGCGCGCTGGTTTGAAATGCGAAGGCGGCAGCACTTAGAACGACACACAAGCCGATAAATATCAGAGCGCTCCTCCAGGACCGATTTAGGTTTGTCATAACAGATCTCCTTTTCAGCTTTTTTGGCGGCTTTGCGGACCTTCGCGTCTTTGCGCGAAACGCGTCACTACGAGAGAATCATTTCGCGCAAAGATCGCAAAGACTCGCAAAGCCGCCAAGGTCGAGACGCTACTTGTCGAAGCCGTGAATCTTCAGATCGATCAGTTGATCGATCGAAGCATCGTTGAACCCGCGCGACCTCATCTTCTGGATGAATGCCGAACTCACGCCGTGGATTCGCATTGACACAAGCTGATCCGTCGACACGCGCTCGAAGCCCAGCGCTTTGATCTCCCTGACGAACTCGGTGCTCACACCGTGGATTCGCATTGCCACCAGTTGATCGATCGGGATCCGCTCGTAGCCAAGCTCCTTCAGGTCTTTGATGAACTCGTTCTTCACGCCGTGAATCCGCATCGCTACCAGTTGATCGATCGGCGGCTGCTGGTAGCCCTGTTCCTGCAAGCCCTTTACGAACTCGGTGCTCACCCCATGGATTCGCATCGCAACAAGCTGATCGATAGGCGGATGTTCGTAGCCCAGCGATTTAAGTTCTCCGATGAACTCGGGCTTGACGCCGTGAATACGCATCGCCACCAGGTTATCAACGGGCACCTGATCGTATCCCTCGTCTTTCATCGCTTTTATGAACTCGGGACCGGCTCCGTGAATGCGCATCGCGAAGAGGTTATCGGTCGTCAGATGATCGTAGCCAAGCGCGTTGAGCTCGCGTATGAACGTGAGGCCAATGTCGTGGATGGCCATCGAGAACAGCTTCTCGTCGGAGAGCTGTTCGTAGCCCAGACTCTTCATTTCCGCCGCGAACCTTTGATTGGGTATAAAGGTGAAACTCCCGGAGCCCTTTCCCTCTTTGAACCAGCCCTCGCAATTCAACGTGCCGGCTTCTCGCACGACTTGAAAGCTGACGGCTGAACCGCTGCCCGAAACTTGAGCCGCGCTCAGTCCTTTCAGGCTGTCCGCTCGTATGTCGGAAGAGGACGAGTGAGTGCCCCCTCCCTCGCTCCGGCGATGAATCGAGAAGTAAACGAAGTCGGTGCCAGGCTTCATCTCGAGGATCCACTCCCCGGTCATCGAACCTTGAGCCGATATGGTCGCAACGGACGCGTAACAGAGCATCGACGTAAGAACTACTACCGCCGCTCTCAGCGCGTATTTGAAGAGATCAGTCCTGATATTCATCGTGTCTCCTTGAGCGCACACTGCCCCGTCGCAGCACGCATCCGGGTGCGCGCAGGTTATAAGGGAACTCGTTTCCGCCTCAGTCAGTTCTTCTTCGCGGACGGCAGAATATTCAGCCGTCGCAATTCTGCAAGCTGGTGCAATGTCACATCGGTGAATCCCCGGCTCTTGACCAGGTGGATGAACTCCGCTGTGACTCCGAATATCCTCAGTTCAGTAAGCTGGTCGACCGTTATGCGATCATAACCGGCCTCTTGAATCGATCTGATGAATCCCGGTGTGACCCTATGGATGCTGAGCGCCATCAACTGATCCGCGGTCAGGTTTGTGTAACCCAGGATCTCGAGCTCCTTAATCCTCTCGGGACTGACCCCGTGAATCCGCAGACCTACAAGATCGTCAGGCGAGAGTTTTCCGCGGATGAAGGATCTCATCGTCTGAACAAACAGCGGGGTTACGCCATGAATCTTGAAAGCAATTAGCTGATCTCCAGACAGATTCGCAAAGCCGATCTCCTTCATCTCCTGGATGAATGCCGGCGTAACGCCGTGGATTCTGAACGCGATCAGCGAGTCAGGATCGATGTTGGCGCACCCGGCTGCCTTGAGATCGTTGACGAATTGCGGAGTCACGCGGTGGATTGCAAACGCAATAAGCTGGTCAGCATCCAGCCGGTTAAATCCCAACGCCCTGAACTCGTTCGCATATGTCGGGGAAACGCCGTGAAGCTTCATCGCGACAACTTCGTCGGCACCAGGCATCTGAGACACTATCGCAGCCATCTCGCGGACGAATTGCGGAGTGACGCCGTGGATCTTGAGCGCGGCCACCTGGTCCACATTCAGATTGGTCAGCCCCGCCGATGCCATCTCGGAAATGAAATCCTGGGCGCCGGACTTGTCCTGGGCCGGCGTTTCGTTGGTTGCGGAACTGCCCGGCTCTTGAACTTCAGATCCTTCATCGATCGGCGCCGAGTCGTCGGTCTGAGTCGTCACTCTATCTGGCGCGCGGTGCCCAACATTGGCGGCTGGAAGCTGATCCGTCGTTTGAGCGGCAGCGGCCGGAGCGCTATCAGACAATGTCAATACCGTTGCGTCCTTCAAAGCCGCTGCTTTCGTGTTGCGAGAGAGAAGCGCGCTTTGCGCACCCACCAACAAGATGAATATGGTGGCCAGCGCGATGAAACCGGCGAGCCCGCTCTCGAATCCATAAAGCGCGGGAGCGCGGCCTCGAAGCAGCCGTTGAATCCTCACGAGCAGCGAGCCCCCGCTTGCAGCAACCGCAAGCTGAGCCTCCGAGCCGCGAAGCCGTTCAAGCGCGGTCAGCGCACGGGCATAAGTCAACACGTCACCACAGGCGGCTACGGCTAGATCGTCGCAACAGTGTTCGCGCTCCTGCCGCACCTGCGCCGACACCCACCAGACCGCCGGGTGATAAAAGAACAAGGTTTCAATGGTCGTCTGCAGGAGGTTGACCAGATAATCGTATCGGCGGATGTGCGCAAGCTCATGAGCCAGCAGCGCTTCCAACTGCTCGGCGCTGAGTCCGGTGAGCGCGCTCGCCGGAAGGAGAATCACAGGCCGCAGCCATCCGATCACCGTGGGCACTTCTACCAATGCAGACTCGCACAAACGGACCGGGCGCGAGACCCGAAGGCGATGAGAAAGCGAGGCAAGGCTTTGCTGCCAGAGCTGGACGTTCGCACTGGTTTCAATTCGCTTAAGGCGTTGAACCATCACCAATCCGCCGGCAAATCTCAGCGACAGAAGAAACACTCCAGCGAACCACAGCGCCAGCAGCCAGGGCATAGATCGCGGGAGCCGGTCCTGCGCCCATCGCTTCACCGAGTTCTGCTGCGGTGCGGGAACGGGTTCGATTTCCGGCGGGGTTGCGGGCATCAACTGCCCGGCTCGAGATTCCACGACCGCTTGGGCTGTTTGAACGCCCAGCGCTGTTTCCGCCGTCTGTGGGCCAGCCGGTGCGATGTCTGGACCAGAGCTAATCGCTAACATAGTCGCCGCCGGGGCGATAAGCATCAACAGCATTGCCGTGCACGCGGTCGCGTATCGAACATTTGCGGTGAACCGCCGAAGCAGCACGCTCAAGCTGACGTAGAGAATGGCGATCAGTGCGCCTTGCCAGATGAAGTGAATCAAGGTCCAGCCGAGCGCCTGAAAGATGGGTTTGTCGAGCAGTGTTTCTATCGCGTTCATCGTTCGCCTCGCTCAAACTCATCCAGGATATCTCTTATCTGCGAGAGCTCTTCGGACGAGGCGCCCTTTTTGGTTGCGAGTGCGTGCATCAACAGATTGGAAGCCGAGCCATCAAAGACTCGATTGAGCAGATCGCCAACCATTTGCCGCTGGGTTTGATGCTGGGCAAACTGGGCCTCGTAGACGTGAGCCCGCTGCTGTTCATCTCTGCAAACCAACCCCTTTTCGGTCATGATCTGGAGCGTCTTGAGAACGGTTGTGTAGCCGGTGGGTCTGACTTCGTTGAGGGCTTCCTGGACCTCGCGGACAGTGCTCGGGCCGCGTTGCCACAGCACCCTCAGAATCCCAAGCTCGGCATCAGTCGGCCGGGGCGGTCCCTTCTTCGGCATAGCCATCAATCCTCTCGACTTTTTGTCAGGCCGCAATGCTACTACGAAGAGCTTCGTAGTGTCAACGAAAATCTTCGTAGTGGTTCTCGGGTGAGTGGCGGCGAAAGCGGAATGGTTTCAGTTTTCTGATGTGCGGGCAATCTGAAATAGGACGAACTCTGAACAGATGTCTTCGCCGAATTCCACTCTGCGGAGGGCTGCACCGCGTCGCGGTGACCTATCGATAGCGGCGCAGTCGGCGCAGTCCGCACCGCGTAGCGGTGACCTTTCGATAGCGGTCGCAGTCGGCACAGTCCGCACCGCGTAGCGGTGACCTATCGTCGCGGCCGCAGTCGGCACAGTCCGCACCGCGTCGCGGTGACCTATCGATAGCGGGCGCAGTCGGCGCAGTCCGGGCCGCATAGCGGCTACCTGATCCGCAACAAGGGGCGGGTCCGCGATGTCCGTTTCTGCTCTGTCTACAGGTGGCCGCTATGCGGCCCGGACCGTGCCAACGGCGCCCTCTATCGATAGGTCACCGCTACGCGGTGGATCCCAGCGACCCCGGTGTGGAATTAGCGCCGCCTCAAACATTTTCTTATTTAGCGCTTTCTCAGCTTCGATGCCCCACTTTACAACATCACTCGTCTGACGCTCTCAGCCTGTCCGTCCTTTGACTCCGCGACGGCAGTTCGTGTAGGAATGTGGCATCCGCAAAGCAAACTTCAAAGGACCTGAGATGAAATACAGAATTGCGCTTTTCGTTCCGTTCTGGGTGATGCTCGTTTTGATATTCCCTCAACCGCGAGCGGCACAGACAGCCGCTGATCCTCAGCTTGTCGCCGAGATCGCAAAGATCAAAGCAATCGACAACCACGCGCACCCTCTGCGCTTCGTTGCCGAAGGAGACAAGCCGGACGACGAGTATGACGCGCTCCCGCTCGAAGGGCTGGAGCCCTTCGCGCTCCCGCCCCGACTCAATCCCGCAAACCCGGAGTACATCGGAGCCTGGCGCGCGCTTTTCGGATACAAGCACGAGGATATGAGCGAGGCGCACGTTAAGGAGTTGATGGCAGCCAGGCAACGCGTTATGCGCGAGCGTGGCGACGGCTATCCGGCATGGGTGCTCGATCAGATCGGCATTGAGACGATGTTTGCTAACCGGGTGGCTATGGGTCGCGGCCTCACGGCGCCGCGTTATCGATGGGTTTCATTCGTCGACGCGCTGATGGTCCCCCTAAACAATGAGGCCGCACGCCGGTCGAATCCCGACTATCGGGTCTTTTATGTCGGCGAAGCCAAGTTGTTGAAACGTTATCTCTCCGAATCAAAAGTAGACGCGGTTCCCGCAACGCTCGATGAGTATCTAAAGAAAGTTGTCACTGCGACTCTTGAACGCCAGAAGCACGACGGCGCGGTGGCGGTAAAGTTCGAGGCAGCGTACCTGCGCTCTCTCGATTTTGATGACGCGTCGGAGAGCGACGCTCGCCGGGTCTACGCGAAGTACTTCAAGGGCGGCGAGCCACCGGCTTCTGAATACAAGACGCTTCAAGATTATCTCTTTCGTTACATTGCTCGCGATGCCGGGCGTCTGGGAATGGCAGTTCACATTCATGCCATCGACGGGGCGGGCAGCTTCTACAAACAGAGCGGCAGCAACCCTCTGCTTCTCGAATCGGCGTTCAATGATCCGGGTTTGCGAAAGACCAACTTCGTCATCGTGCACGGCGGTTATCCGTTCACGAAACAGACGGCCTCCCTGATTGGCAAGTCGAACGTCTATGCCGACTTCTCTGCGCAAACGTTTCTCCTTTATCCGCGCGCGCTTGGCGAAGTCCTGCGCAACTGGCTCGAGAACTATCCCGACAAAGTGCTGTTCGGCACAGATGCTTTCGCGCTCACGCCGGAAGTCGGTTGGGAAGAGGGAGGATGGCTTGCGATGACGACCGCTCGGCAGGCGCTCGCCCTGGCGCTGACCGGAATGATGAACGACGGCGAGATCACTCGCGAGCGGGCGCTCGAATTGGCTCGAAAGGTGATGCGCGAAAACGCCGTGCAGCTTTACAATCTCAAGCCGAAGTAAGGCGTCGAGGAGCGGTCTTCCAGTGACGCGTTTTGCGTTGGTTTCCATTTTGTTAGTTGCCGGGTTGTGGGGCGGTTGCCGCGCGGGTGGTGATCATTCGCCGGTCATCGCGACGTTGAACGCGCGCGTCATTCATCGCGATGAGTTCGAGCACTTTCTTGCGTCGAAGATGGGCGACATCAGCACCGCCGATGTTTCGGAATTGATTCGAAGCCAGATGCTCGACGAGTATCTCAAGCGGCGGTTGGTGCTTGACGAAGCTGAGCGCATGGGACTCAGCGTCACCAGCGCCGAGATCGAAGAGAGCACCCAGGACAGTTCGCAGATGAAATCCTCCGCCGCGAGCGCCGCTACTCGCGAGGAAATGGCTCGCGATCTGCTGGTCGAAAAGTACTACCGTCAGATCGCGCTGCG
>DATLWF010000261.1:0-15955 GCA_035576605.1 Blastocatellia bacterium
GCGGCTTTCTGGTCAAAGCCAACAGCGAAGGCCAGCCCGGTCCGCGCACCTACAATCGCAATCAGGTTGACGGAGCCAATATGCTGGCCGCCGCTCTCGCTCCACACAACGGAGTCGTAATATGGCGCGCATTCGTTTACGACATGAAGCCTGATTATGACCGGGCCGGCGCCGCTTTCGAGAACCTGCAACCATTCGACGCGAAGTTCGCTGCGAACGCGCTGCTCCAGGTCAAGAATGGTCCCATCGATTTTCAACCTCGCGAACCCTTTCACCCGCTATTTGGCGCAATGGCAAAGACACAAATGATGCCCGAGTTCCAAATCACCCAGGAATACCTCGGCTTTTCAAACCACCTGGTGTTTCTGGCTCAGATGTGGCGCGAAGTGCTGGATTCGGACACCTATGCTAAAGGACCTGGCTCGACCGTCGCCAGGGTTGCGGACGGGAGTCTCTACGGTCAGCGCTTAACCGGGATCGCGGGCGTGGCAAATACGGGCTCCGATCGAAACTGGACAGGACATGACTTCGGCCAAGCCAACTGGTATGCCTTCGGCCGTCTCGCCTGGAATCCCGATCTCGCCTCGGAGCAAATCGCCGCCGAGTGGATAAGGATGACGTTGACCAACGACTCGAAGGCTGTAGCGGGGATCAAGCGGATCATGCTCGAGTCGTATCAGGCGCTGGTCGATTACATGACTCCGCTTGGGCTTCACCACATAATGTGGGGAGGTCACCATTACGGCCCTGCGCCCTGGTGGGACACTGAGCCACGCGCCGATTGGAATCCCGTCTATTATCACCGGGCGGATGAAGTTGGTCTGGGATTCGACCGCACAAGAACAGGAAGCAATACTGTGAGCCAGTACAGTTCGGGAGCGCGTGATCGTTTTGCTGACCTTGCGACCTGCCCGGAGAGCCTTCTGCTTTGGTTTCACCACGTGCCGTGGGACTATCGAATGCATTCGGGCCGAACTATGTGGGATGAGCTGGCGCTGCACTATCAACGCGGGGTCGATTGGATGCGTGCGACACGCAACCAGTGGGATGCGTTAGCAGGCGCGATTGACCCTGAGCGTCATCAACAAGTGGCGAAGAAGCTTGCCGTGCAAGAGCGCGACGCAGTCTGGTGGCGAGATGCTTGTCTGCTGTATTTCCAGACCTTCTCGAAACGACCTCTTCCGGTTGGCGTTGAACAGCCGCAAAAGACGCTGGAAGAGTACAAGGCTAAGAGTCTCACCTGGTAGGTTTCACCGATCAAGAGCGATTTGCAAAGCGCTATTTAGACGGTCGCCAAATTCTGTGAGGACTTTGATGAGGTTGTTTCTTGGTATCGACATTTCCACGACCGGTGCGAAAGTGCTGCTGATGAACCATGAAGGCGAGGTCATGAGCAGCGCAACCACTCCACTTTCGCTATCAACGCCACGGCCGCTCTGGTCCGAGCAGTACCCCGAAGACTGGTGGCAAGCCGTGGCAGCCAGCGTTCGTCAGGCGCTTCTTCAAGCTAACACTTCCGGCGAAGCGGTTTCTGCAATCGGCCTGACTGGACAAATGCACGGTCTTGTTCTCCTGGACGAACAGAAGCAAACGCTCAGACCGGCGATCCTCTGGAACGATCAACGTTGCGCCGATGAGTGCGACGAAATACGCGCGCGCATAGGCAGGCAACGCCTCATTCAAATCACAGGCAATGAAGCTCTGACAGGGTTCACCGCGCCGAAGATCGTGTGGGTGAAGAATCACGAGCCTGAGATATTCGCTCGCACCCGCCACGTCCTGCTGCCGAAAGATTATGTAAGGCTTAAGCTTACCGGCGCTCTCGCGATGGACAAAGCCGATGGCTCGGGCACGATCCTGTTTGATCTGAAGGCCCGGAACTGGTCGCCGGAGATTCTCAATGCTCTCGGCATTCCATCCGAATGGATGCCACGGACCTTTGAAGGTCACGAGGTCACGGGCGAAGTAAGCTCGCAAGCAGCAGAGGCGACGGGCTTGCGAGCCGGCACGCCGGTGGTGGCCGGCGGCGGCGACCAGGCGGCGCAGGCAGTCGGCGTGGGCGCCGTCCGGCCCGGCATCGTGGCCCTGACGCTCGGCACATCGGGCGTGGTATTTGCCACTACCGAGTCATGCTTGATCGAGCCGGAAGGCCGGCTGCATGCGTTCTGTCACGCGCTACCAAACCGCTGGCATCTCATGGGAGTGATGCTCAGCGCCGCCGGTAGCCTGCAATGGTACAGGGACACTCTCGCGGCTGATACGAGCTTTGATGAGCTGATGGCCGAAGCGGCGGCCGCACCGAGCGGCAGTGAGGGGTTGATTTTTCTTCCATACCTTAGCGGCGAGCGGACGCCGTATCCCGACCCTCTTGCACGAGGCGCGTGGGTGGGCCTGACCCTGCGACACAAAAGGGGACACCTGACACGCTCGGTGCTTGAAGGAGTCGCGTTCGGACTTAAGGACAGCTTCGTGTTGATAGAGGGTGCCGGGCTTGGAGCGATCGAACAGGTGCGGGTTTCGGGAGGGGGCGCAAAGAGCGCATTGTGGCGGCAGATACTTGCCGATGTGCTCGGCGCAGAGCTCGTGGTGGTCAACACGACAGAAGGAGCAGCGTATGGGGCGGCGATTCTCGCGGGCGTAGGCTTCGGCGAGTGGCCAGATGCTGAGGCGGCCTGTTCCTACCTGATAAAGCCCGTGGAGCGGGTGTCGCCAGAGGAAAAACGAGTGTTATTCTACGGTCTTTTGCACGATAAATACACAGCGCTGTACCCGGCGCTAAAGCCTTCTTTTGACAGACTGGCTTCATCTTAGGACACCCCCCTCGTTTCTTTAGAATTGCTACTCCTAAAACGTCTAGAGTATAATCCGAATGCTATTAGTGCCCTCTGGGTAAGGGGCCCTCGGAGACCCAACCTCATGATCAGGTGCGACAACTGCGGGACCAATAACATTGACGGCAGCGAGTACTGCGATGAGTGCGGAATGAGGCTCGACCTGATTCCACCCCCGCGCCCCCGCAAGCGCGATGCGGCACCCATTTACCAGCCCCCGAGCGCCGTCGACAGTGAGATCATAAGCTCTAATACCGTGGAAGGCCCGTTGCCGGCTCCGCCTTCGTTCACCACCTCGACCAGTATACCAAAGCCCGCGATGCCTGCGCGGGAACGCAGGCCGGGGGTCGACTCGCGAATCAGTAACGTGAATGCGCGGCGCGGACAAACGAATGAGCGCTCCGGGCCCGCCTTCAAATCAGATGAGCAGCGGATGGACCATTCGGTGCCCCCGCAGGCCCCGCAGACGTTCGCTCTTGCTTCGCCGGAGGAAACTGGCGACCTTGAATCTGGCGGCGGGGTGCTTCAGGACCGTGATGCGTCACGGACGCTGGCGCGACTGATAATCGAGCGGGGCGGGAGAATCGGCAAAGAGTTTCCCATCATCGGCATTGAGACGAACATTGGCCGCTGGGATGCGGACAGCGGCATATTCCCGGACGTCGATCTGGATGAAGACGATTCCGAAGCCAAGGTCTCGCGAAGGCACGCGCGCATCGTTAATCACAACAGCCAGTACTTCATCGAGGACCTCGGCTCGACCAACGGTACGTTCGTCAATAGAGGGCGCAGGCTTCTCCCAGGCAAGCGCCACATGCTTCAAAATGGCGATGAGGTAATTGTCGGCAAGACATTTTTGAAGTTTCAGATTCTCAAGTAAGAGGTTTCTAGTTTCTAGTCTCTAATTTCTGGTTCTGAGTTTCACTCGCGTTTCTGGGGTTCAAGTTCGCTCGAACCAGGAACTGGAAACTGGAAGCCGGAAACCCGAAACCGATTTATGTTCTGTCCTGAATGCGGCAGTCATTTGCGGCCGGGAGCTCCCCTCTGTGGAGAGTGCGGAGCCAGGCAGGACCCGATGCCGGCGCCATCTCTGCCAGTCGTTCTGGAGGCGCGCAGCGGACTCATTGAGGACCGTATGCCTGAGTCGAAGAAACCAAAACACGTCCCGAGCCAGCAACTCGAACCCGGTACGCTGTTGCTCGACAGGTATTCGATCGTCCACCGTGTTGGCGGCGGCGGCATGGGATCCGTCTATCAGGCGCGCGACAAACGGCTCGCCGATCGCCTCTGCGCAGTCAAAGAGATGATCGAGATGTTCGCCGATCAGAGTCAGCGCGCCAAGGCGGTCGAAGACTTCAAACGCGAAGCCGAAGTACTCGCTCAACTCGATCACCCCTCGATTCCAACCGTATTTGACTACTTCATCGAGACCGGCAGGTATTATCTGGTGATGCGGTGGATTGGCGGCGGTGACCTCGCAGAACAGATGAGGGCTCGCGGCGGCATCGTCGACGAAACCACCGTCTGCAAGTGGGCCGTTCAGATCTGCGACGTGCTTCACTATATACACACCCAGAAGCCGCCAATTATCTACCGCGATCTGAAGCCGGCCAACCTGATGCTTGATGACAAGACCGGACGAGTGATGCTGGTGGACTTTGGCATAGCACGCATCGTGCGTCCCACCGAGAAGGGTGTGACCGCGATCGGCACGATGGGCTACGCGCCGCCGGAGTTGTTCGCGGGCAAGGTGGAACCTCGCTCGGACATCTACTCGCTGGGGGCGACGGTATTTCACATGCTGACGGGCTCGGACCCGCAGGACAATCCGCTGCTGATCTTTGATTTCAGCAAGAACCCGAGGCCGTGCCAGATAAATCCAAGCATTACGCCCGAGATGGAACGCATCTTGATGAAGTCAGTCGCGCACAAGCCCGAGGACCGGCATGCTTCGGCTCTGGAATTCATGCGCGCGCTCGAAGCTCATAGCGCGTTTCTCGCAGCGCATCCAAAAGTCGAGCCGCGGCGCCCGATGACTTCCCCGCGACCATCTTCCTTTTCAGGACCGGCAGGGTCAAATATGCGTGAGGCGCTTGCGCCAGCCTCTGGTGGCGCTGCGGTTTCCCCGCCCGCGCCAGCGATGGAGTGGGTCTTCTGCGGACACTGTGGTGAAAAGATCGGGGCGGACGATGTTTTCTGCGCGCACTGCGGGTCTCGTCAGCCGACTCCCGGGAATGCAGTCGCCGCGGGCGGCGGCTACGCGGGCGCGGGAGTGCCCGGACGGATCACCGCGCAACTCGTGATCGTTGGCACAAAGGACATGGTGAAGCCATTCGTCATCGATAAGGAGAGCGTCCTGATAGGCCGCACAGACCCTCACACGGGAATATTTCCCGAGGTCGACCTGACGATGTACGATGGCGAAACCAAGGTATCCCGCAAGCACGCGAGAATATATCGGCAGGGCGAACAATTCCTGATCGAAGATCTTGGCTCGGTCAACGGAACCATCGTCAACTCGGTCACCGGCGGATCGGTCCGGCTCAACGCCAAATCCCCTCGGGTGCTCTCGGCAGGCGATGAAGTGAAGCTCGGCGGAACCACTTTGCAGTTCCTGTTGACGTAAGTAAGCGATGTTCCGTTAGGAGCCGTTTAGATCACTGGCATTCGTTTATGACGAAGTTCTGTCCATTCTGCGGCAAGCAATTGAACCCGCGTTCGAAGTTTTGTCCTCGGTGTGGCAAGGCCAGACCCGAGCGTCAGCCAGTCGGGGTCGATGTCGCCGACGATCAATCGGCCGCGCGGGCAGCCAGCGAATCTGCGCGTCTGCAACGGAACTTCGAGCGCGCATCCGCCGGCGATCGGCAGTCCGTTCCTCTCGTCGAAGGCCGGCCACACACCGTGTCGACGACGTCGCGACCGAACGGAGCTGTTCGAGTCCAGCGCCGTTATGCGCCGCCGACGCACGCGCTCATAGGCTCATCCCAACAGGCGGGATTCGCGCTGCGATACGGCGCCTGGATGTTTGATTTTCTCATCACGCTTATTGCGATCATGGGGTTCACGTTCGCGGTGACCGCCGCGAGCCGCCGATCGGTAGTTGGCTCGAACGCTGAATTGGCGATAGTAGCAGGGTTGACGCTGTTATTGTTCGTGCTCAACTTCGTAGTGCTGGCCGGAATCGGCGGTCAAACGGCGGGTATGCGCATCCTCGGCATATACATCGTGCAGGTTGATGGCAGGCCCTTCACAATGAAGCAGGCGGCGCTGCGTCACCTGATAGGTTATCCCCTCTCAACGGCCTTGTTCTTCCTTGGCTTTCTCTGGATGTTGTGGGACCCCCGCCAGCAAGGCTGGCACGACAAACTTGCACGCACTATAGTGGTAATGTCTAAATGAACAGAAGTCAGAGGTCAGAAGTCAGAGGTCAGAGGTCAGAAGTCAGATCTCTGATTTCTGATTTCTGACTTCTGACCTCTGACCTCTGATTTCTATGTCTACATTCGTCATTCGACCAAAAGACTACGAGCCTTCCATCGTCAAGCTTGACAGGATGAAGCTCACCATCGGCCGTTCCTCGCGCAATGACATCTGCATCAGCGATCCCTTCGCCTCACGGTTGCACGCGGAAATCAGACGCGAAAACGAGCAGGTGATGCTGGTCGACAACGGCAGCGCCAACGGCACCTTTGTAAACGGACAGCGGGTCACCGGATCGCTGCGGCTTAGCGTCGGAGACATCGTGCGCATCGGCGAGACCGAGATCGAATACACCTCGGGCGAGCAGGACATGCTCTCGGGCGCAACTGTCTACCTGACGGGTCTTGCGGGACAGTCGCTTCCGGCCGACACTATTACTTCGCCCATTCCGGCGCGGTCCACGACCGACCTTATCTCTTCCATAAGATCCGGCGCGATGTCCGGAGACTCGGGAACCAGTTCGGCTGCACGCCCTGCTAAGAAGCCGGAGAAGCCCGGCCGCGATCTGCTCAGCATCGTCTCTCAGGTGGGCATAGCCCTTCTGCCGAGAACGTCTCTTGAAGACACGCTCAAGATGACCATCGACCTTGTCTTTCAGGCGATACCGGCCGAACGCGGATTCCTGTTCTTGAAAGAGAATGGCGATTTGAGCTGCAAGATTGCGCGCGGAATCAACGAAGCCGCGTTGCCGACGGCTTCGCAAGTGCAACTCAGCCGGTCGATCACCAATAAGGTGCTCAGCGAAGGGGCTTCGGTGCTGACCTCCGACGCGATGCACGATCCCCGTTTTCAAGCTCAGCACTCGGTCGTGCTCAGCCAGATAAGATCGGTGATGGCTGTGCCGCTCGCTTCGGGGGAAGAGATTTTCGGAATGGTCTACGTCGACAATCCGTTCAACAATCGCTTCACCGAAGAGGACCTGAAGGTGCTGACCACTATCGCATCGGTCGCTTCCATAAAAATCGAAAACGACCGGCTGCTTGACGAACGACTGGAGAAGCGGCGGATGGAAGAGGAGCTGAAAGTCGCTTCCGAGATCCAGATGCGGCTTCAGCCGTTTGCGCCGCCCAAAATCGACGGGTGGGACATGACCGGTGTGTCGTTCCCCTGCCGCGAGATCGGGGGCGACTATTACGACTTCATTCACCGCAAGCGCGACAGTCACCTGATCGTGGCGGTCGGCGACGTGTCGGGCAAAGGCACCGGCGCGGCGTTGTTGATGTCGTCACTACACGCAGCCGTGCGAGCGCAATCACAAACGCGAGCCTCGATCAGCGAAGTGATGTCCGAAATCAATCAATACATCTTCGAGAATTCGCCGTCCAACAAATTCCTGACGCTGTTCTACGGCGAGCTTGATCCTGACACCGGAACGCTCGTGTATTCGAACGGAGGCCACAACGCACCGATATTCGTGCGGCGCGGAGGCGAAGTCGAGCGGCTCGACAAGGGCGGGCTTCCGATTGGGATGATGCAGGGCGTCGTGTATCAGGAAGCGTCTGTCGCGTTTGACCACGGCGACGTGCTTGTGATCTACAGCGATGGAATCACCGAGTCGATCAATGAGCGCGAAGAAGAGTTCGATGAGGATCGGCTGATCCAGGTGGTGAAGGACAACCTTGGGCGGTCAGCCTCGGGCGTCCGCGACCGAATCGACGAAGCGTTGTCGCGATTTGTGGGAACCACTGCGCCGGTCGACGATATGACGCTGATGATCATCAAGCGCACCGACGCAGGGTTCGAGGAAAGCGAGCTTACGCTGCGTGCGTGAAGAGAAGACGAGATTTTCCATTTTTCATTTGGCATTTGTCATTTATCATTTTGGTCCTTCCTGGTTAATTAACCTGACAACGGTAATGAGGTATGGAAGACCAAAGCGAAATGGGGAGACCCTCGCAGTCACGAGCCGACGCACTGGAAGAACGCCTGATTGACTTTGCCGTGCGCATCATCAAACTCGCCTCCGGGTTGCCGAAAACCTCTGCCGGAAAACACATTGCTGGACAGATTCTGCGGTGCGGAACTTCTCCCGCACCAAACTACGGCGAAGGAAGAGGCGCGGAGAGCACGGCTGATTTTGTTCACAAACTCGGCATCGTTCTTAAAGAGTTGAACGAAACATCCATCTGGCTGCGTATCATTGAGCGTAGTGAGATTCTGAGACGCGCACTGATGAGTGGTATCATCGAAGAGAACAGAGAGCTATGTAAGATTCTCGCGGCGTCGCTCAGAACCGCGCGTATCCGCAGGAAATGACAAATGACAAATGACAAATGGAAAATGGAAAATAGGTAGTCATGGCGACGGCGGCTCTCATTAATCCTGAAATCAAAATCATCCCTCTCGCGGATGCGGATCTCGCCGGTCTCGAGAACCTTTTCGACGAAGAGTGCGCCGAGTGGCTCGAACTGCTGAGGTGGGACTACAAAGGCGCGAGTATGTTGATACGTGACGTCGCGCGCCAGGGCCAGCTTTCGGGTTGCGTCGCGGTGAGCGGCAACGCGCTCATCGGTTTCGCCTACTACGTGATCGAAGGTCCGCGCTGCTCGATCGGCGACATCTATGTCTCCAAACCGTGGCGCGGCATTGGTCTCGACAAGGAGATGGCGATTGCCATTTTCGATCAGCTCGACCGCCTCCGGCGGCTGCGCCGGATTGAAAGCCAGTATGTCGGACTTGGCAATGATGAAGTGGATGCTCTTTTCCTGGAACGCGGGTTCGAGCGGCTCGAGCGCAGTTACATGCTGGTCGGGCTCGGACCTGAAGAAGAGCGCAGCAAGAGCGTTGAGTTGCCGGACATCTCGATCAGGCGGTGGCAGCAGACCGATTTTGAGCAGGCGGCCAGGGTCATACATCGCTCGTACCGGGGCAAGCATGACAGCCAAATCAACAGCCAGTATCGCACGGTACAAGGGTGCGCCGAACTGGTGACGATACTGACCGATCACTTTTGGTGCGGCGATTTTCTCCCTGAGGTTTCGGTTGTGGCGGTCCGTCCTTCCGGCGCTCTCGCCGGTGTGTTGATTGCCTCGCGTGTAGCGAGCGGAATCGGTCACCTCGGACAGATCTCGGTTCACCCCGGGCACCAGGGTCGAGGCATCGGGCGGCGAATGATTGAACTGGCGTTATCGGATTTCCGCCGGCGAGGCTACAACTCGATCTCATTGGCGGTGACGACCGCAAACACGAATGCCTTTCATTTGTACGAGTCTTGCGGGTTCCGCACGATCCACACGTTTCCAGTCTTTTATCGCGAGAAGAGATGACACCTGGCGGCGCTGAGCCGACACTCGAGTGTCACAATCGATCATCCGCTTCCATTTTTCACCGGTCTGAGATTCGGCACACTGGAAAGCGACAACCGGTCCCTTGGATCTACCTTGACCCGCGCGCCGTAGCCGACAAAGCGGTAGCTTCTACCGGTCACCGGCCCAACGACCGTCATCACCGTGCCACCCAGATACTCGAAATCAACCTGAGTGGGCCTGGGGACTATGGATGCCTTCTCGAGCGGCTCAATCGACCGTCGGGTCGCAGGCGTCTCGTGAAATGCCGCTCTCTTCTTGCCGCAACACGTCATTAGCTTTCTCCTCCTCAAAGTACTGGACCGGCGGCGGAACGGCCTGCTTCGAAGTAATGCGTTCGAGCAGAATGCCACCCGCCGAAAGAGCCGGCCATAATAAGAGCCGCTCGCTCCACCCGGCTCCAAGAGCAAAAGCGAAGGGGACAGCGATCCAAATGCTCAAGCAGTAGAAGCAATCGAGCAGGTCGCCCCAGAACCCCGCGCCGACTAGTTGCCTCAGCCGGACCAGCGCATCCCAGGGCCCATCCTCCGCCTGAAGTAGATGCGTGATCCGCCAGACGCAGAGGATGCCCACCGTTAGCCAGTAAAAACGCATAGCCTGACTCGCATATGCGAATGGCAGCGCGGCTTTCCGCCTCGGAGTGAGAAGACCTTGAGCCGTCGCCCGCCGCAAATCCTTCTTCCAGCACGGCGGATCGCTTCACGCGGGTCGCAGGTCAGCGTGCCGCGCATACAGACTGCGCGGCACGTGAACTCATGGAGAGCTGCTCAGCCGAAACCACTCGTCGCCCAATTGGTGGCAGGGGGAAAACTGCTGCAGAATTCGTTCTTAGCGTTTTTGGCAGGTCAGATTGGGCCGGGCCTGGAATATTGCAATTCGGTCCAATTGGCTCAACTGATGACGGGAATCTTTCCGAGTGAATGTCGAGAGCTCCAAGGAGTGCTACGCCGGCAGGGTGCATCAAATTGCGCTTCGGTTGTGAAACGATTGCGGAGAATTGAATGCAAACCGTTCTTAAACGGAGCTACGGACTAACTGTGAGCTTCAGTGTATTCGAAGTCTTCCCCGTTGAGTTGCGAACCTGCACAGTCAGATCCCCAGGGGCTTGGACTAACGCATTGACGAGCTGGCCTACAAGTTCGGTGGCGCTCGAGCTCTCCAGTGAGAGCGATATGTTGTTCACCAACAACTGAGCCCCCGCGTCGAAGTCGGTCCCATCCACTACAAGCCTGAATTTCTTTGCGTTCTGCCCGACAAAAAGCTGATCCCACACGTTCGCCCGCTTTTTCTTGTACACGAACATCGACGTGAGCTGAGGCGTCTTATCCGGAGGAGGCGGAGGAGGATTCGGATCGCCCTTCGTCACCGCGAACGTCTGCTGATTCGAGCGGGTGCCTTCCGGATTTCGCACCTCGAGTGCGATCGTTCGCTCAGCAGCAATTGCGCTCGCAGGCAGATCTGCAACAAGCTCAAAGTTGGACGAACCCTGCCGAGTCGCGAGCGGCACGTTGTCACTCACATCGAAAACGACCGCGCCCGGTTTGACGTGACGAGTGATGACAGAGATCGTCACGCCGGCCGAACCCGCCTTGATCGCAGCGGGATGGGGCGCGCCGATAAAAGGAAGCAAGTCGCTCCCCGCCCGGTGGATTCGGTAGATGAAATGATGATGCTCGTTATCATCTCTATGATGGACTGGATCGAAGCGCGCAACGTAGATGTCGCCGCTGATCGGATCAATCGCCGTATCAACGGGACCGTCGTTGGGGTCTATCAGGCCAAACTCTATAATCGAGGGCTGGATCTTAGTCGTCTGAAAGCCGTTCACCGCGTCGCCGGTGAGAATGAATCGCTCCAGGTCGCCGCCTTGCCCGGGTAGATGCTTGAACAGCGTGACCAGCATTTGATTAGTCGAGTCGCTCGCCTGAGGACCGGTGTAGAAAGCAATCGATGTCGGCGTCAGGTGCGGAGCGAAAGTCGCGATCGGTCCTCGCACTCCTGCGCAGGCGGGGTTGCCGGCGACCGGCGGCCCCTCGCATCCAGGAAAGCCATAGTTGCTGCCCTGAACAATCCAGTTGATCTCCTCCAACGGAGCGTTGTCCGGCAACTGCCCCAACTCTCCCGAGCCTCCGTCGGTAGTAAACAACTGGCCGTTCACGGGATGAAACGCCATGCCAAACGGATTGCGAAGTCCCGTCGCGACTACTGAGATGGAAGGATTGTCGACGTCAATCCGCAACACGCTCGCATTGTAAAGCCTCTCAGCCGGACGGCCGGGCGACGGTGTGCCAGCGTCCGTAGACGAGCCTTGACCGACGTAGAGCAACCCGTCGGGACCAAACTTGAGGCGGTCAGTCTGGTGATCGCCTTCGCTCGGCAAGCCGTCAATTATTATCGTGCTCTCGTCGGCGACGTCATCGCCGTTCGTATCGCGCAGCCTGATTATTCGCCCAGCGCCCCCCAGCGGATTGCTCGTGAGATACAAATCGCCGTTAGCGCGGAACTCGAGGCCTAATGGCTGCACGAGCCCGGTTGCGAACGTCTTTATCTGGTCCAGTCTTCCATCACCGTCGGTGTCAAGCAGTATCAGGATCTTGCCCGGATAGGTCCCGACAAAAAGCCGGCCCCGCGAATCGAACGCCATCGATACCGGGCCACTAAATGACGAAGCCGCGAAATCAGGGACGTTCGTAGGATCGGCGAAAATGTTGAACTCAAAGCCAGGGGCGACGGTGACCGGATCGGTTTGAGCGCTTGAGCGATTTGAGAAGCTGATGGACGTGAGAAGCAGAGCTACAGCCGTGGCTGCGCCGAGCGAGCGAGCGCGATGTGACCTCAACAAAACTTCTACCCCCTTGATAACTGCGGTGCAGCGAATCTCGGACCGGGACACTGGCTTCGCGAGATCCAACAACGATTACTTTCTCTTGCCGGTCCAGGTGCCTTCGCCCAAATCCCCGAGCGCAACCTTGCCTTTCATACTGTCTTTGCTCTCAATTGTCCCGGTGTAGACGATGGTCAGATCCTGGCCTTGCGCATTGATCTTGATCGTGAAGGTAATGTCGGAGCCTTTGACAGTCCCCGTCAGAGGGCTCTCTCCGAACTGACCCTTATACATTCCGGTCAGCTTCTCGCCTTCCTGCTTGAATGTAAAGCTTGGATTGCCGGAGCCTGCCGAAGTTTCGACGGCGACGCTCCACTCGCCGGTGATGTTCGCGCCACCCGCCTGCGGCATTGATGCCGGCGCAGAAGGAGAACCGGCGGCGCCTTCCACGTGCGGAACGGCTGACCAGGGGCCGGTCGCGAGGCCGCCGAAGTCCGCCTCACCTTTCATCGAATCCTTTTCAACCTTACCTTTGTAAGTGATGACCATATCCTGGTCCTGGAATTTGATTTTCATCACAAAGGTTATGTCGTTACCCGCGACGGATACGCTCTCGAGCTGGCGTTCACCGCGCGCCCCTTTAGACATGCCGGTCAACTTGTCCCCGTCTTTTTTGATGATCAGCACGGAGGAGGTCTTGCCGTTTGGCGATTCTACGGTGAAGTCCCAACTGCCGACGACGTTTGCGCTCTGGGCTGCAAGCGAGGACATGCCGAGCAGCAGCAAAGCGATCAGGATGAATGTTACTGCGAGGGCTCTCTTCATGGTTGTCTCCTTGTTTGAAAGTAAAGCGGCTTAGAAATCTTTTTTCGCGCAAAGACGCAAAGTCGCAAAGATCGCAAAGCTCAGCTCGACGCTTATGTTACCCCTCCAGATCCTCACTTGTCTTCAGCGTAGTTATAGCTCTGCAGCTTCCGGTAAAGCGTCTTACGACCGATCCCCAGAATCTGGGCCGCGCGCGTCCGGTCGCCGCGAGTGTAAGCCAGCGTTTGCATGATCACTCTCTTTTCGGCTTCGTCGATCGTCGTGCCGACTTCCACTTCGATTGTCTTGCTGGCTTCGGCGCCGCGGACGGCGTGTGGCAAATCGTCGATCGCGATCATTCGCCCCTGGGCGATGATGACCGCTCGCTCCATCGCGTTCTCGAGCTCGCGCACGTTGCCGGGCCATTCATAACGACGCAGCCATTCGAGCGCCTTCTTGGTGAGACCGGTGATGTTCTTGTTCGAGCGCTTCTTGTAGATTTCGAGAAAGTGCGTCGCAAGAAGTGGAATGTCCTCACGCCGTTCTCTGAGCGTCGGCAGTTTTATTGGATAGACGTTCAGCCGGTAAAAGAGATCGCGGCGGAAGCGGCCGTCGCTGACCGCCTGCTCGAGGTCGACGTTCGATGCGGCGATAACCCGCACGTCTGTCTTCACGATCTCGTTGCCCCCGACGCGAGAGAACTCTCCGTTCTGAAGCACGCGAAGCAATCGCACCTGGGCCGAGAGTGACATCTCGGCTATCTCATCCAGAAACAGCGTGCCTCCATTCGCTTCCTCAAACTTGCCGATGCGCCGGCTGCGCGCGTCGGTGAACGCGCCCTTCTCGTGCCCGAACAGCTCGGACTCGAGGAGAGTTTCGGGAATCGCTCCGCAGTTGATCTTTATGTAAGGCTTTTCTACTCGCGAGGAGCGCGACTGAATCAAGTCGGCCATCAGCTCTTTGCCGGTGCCCGACTCGCCTTGAATCAGGACGGTGGTGTAGTTGTCCGCGACGTAAAGCGCCATCTGCATGCAGCGCATGAAGTTGTCGCTCTTGCCCACGAGACCGCTGCCGCTGTCGTGGCTGTGCGCGTGTTCGAGCTCACGGCGCAATCTCAGGACTTCGGCCGACAGCCGCGCTTTCGAGAGCGCGATCGCAAGCTGGTCGGCAATGCCCAGCGCGAGCGCGGTCACCTCTTTGGCGAACGACTGCTGCGGCTCGGACCACAGCAGAACCAGCGCGCCGAATATCTTGTCCTCGATCAAGATGGGCGCGACGATCGCCGCACCGGCATTGAAGACTTCGGTCAGAAAAGAGCGCGCGTATTCGTGCTGATCCGGACTGAGAATCTTGAGCATCTGGCCCCGACCGACGGTCTTCGGCATTAGATCGAGAATCGGGAACTTCAACGACGGCCGTTTGAGAATCTCTTCGGACTTGCCCCCCGACGTGCGCAGATTTGTGAAGTGAATCTCGCTGTTGTTGGCGTCGATGATCGCCAGACACGCCGCCTGTATGCGAAGCAAGTCGACGGAGCGATCGAGTATGCGCTCGATCACCTCGGTGAAATCGGAACCGGTGTTGATGTCGTTTGCGATCTCGAGCAGCACCTTGTTGATTCGGGCTTCGCGTTCCTTCTCGGTGTAGATGTGCGTGTAGCGGTAGCCGATCGCGATGTGCTGCGCCAGATTGCGAATGAAATTTATCTCGTCGTCGTTCCAGTGATAGTGCTCGCGGCAGTGATGCAGTCCCAACATCCCGAGCAGTTGCAGGTTGAACGTGATCGGCACGACCAAAACCGACTTGCTGCCCATGCCATCGATCAGCTTTTGAAGGACGGGCGCAACGTCCGGCGACGAGGCGTCCTCTATGGCCTGGGGGCTGTAGAGGTCAATGCCTTCCTGTAGCCGTTCGAGATCGACTCGCAGTTGCACGCCGAGCAGCGAAGGCAGTTCCTCCTCGACATTCGCGCGATATTCGTGGGTGATGCGAAGATGATTCTCGGGCGTCAGGGTTATCACGTCGCAGCGGTCGACGCCCATCATCTTGCCGACCTCTGTGACCGTGGCTTGAAGAAAGTGGTCGAGGTTGATGACCGAAAACGTTTCCGAGCCGATGCGGTTGAGGATCGCCTCGCGCGCTTCGTGCATTTTGAGCTTGCGCTCCAGCGAAAGTGTATCCCTCATCTATCTACCGTGTGAGTGTTATGACCTGGCTCTCACCGCCGTCGGGATTGCGGAGTTTTATTTGGACCGGCGCGCCTGGTGGGAACGCGCTGACAGGCACGCCTTTCGCCATAAAGGCTGTCCCGTCATCACTCTGCGATCTGGCGGGATACGCGGCCTTTCCTACTAAAATGCTTACGCCGTCCTGCATGCCAAACCCGAAGACGAAAAGTTTCTGTTTCTTCGCCTTGTAGCTGACCTCCTGCAGTACGGGTGGAGTTATGTTCACCTGGGTTGTTAGCGCGCCGATTGCGCTCAGCCGCCCGCCGGCGATGACGTAGCTGCTGAGATCGTCCACCACCTCCACGCCTCCGAGGATTCTTCGTTTCAGGAGGATGGCGTTGTCACCGGGGTGTTTGGATTTTGCGAGAGCTGCCACTCCGGAGACGCAGGCCGCCGACACCGAAGTCCCACTCGCGCTCGTGTACCATTTCAAAGGATCGGTATCCTGTGTGCACAGCAAGCAATTTCCACGCGCTTGTGTTG
>DATLWF010000262.1:0-4699 GCA_035576605.1 Blastocatellia bacterium
GGAAGCCTCCTTCGGTCGACGTCTTTGTTTCGCGGGCGACGTTTGTAGCCTTGTTGGTTATCTTGACGGTGGCTCCATCGACGACCGCGCCGGACGGATCGGTTATGGTTCCAACGATAATTCCTTTGCTGGACTGTGCAAGAACTGAGTTACTGAATAGTGGCAGCAACAACCCCGATGTCATCAGAAGCGCCGCCATGTATGCAAGCGGTTTCATGTGTCTAAGGTGCCTCATTGTTTCTCCTTGATCGTGAGAGGTGTCTCTTTCCAGAGCTCGGCTTTATAGCTCAGCGATCTGTTGATCGCTGAAGCGGCTGACAAAAGCGACTTGTCAGTTTGTTTCGTCATCATCGAACTCGTATCACTGTCGCGATGCCGAGGTACGCGCTGAAGCAGTTCCGATCTATTCAAAACTTTGATTCACCCATACTCGCTTCGCGGAACAGTAATGTGCTGCGTCGAGTTTAGGTGCGGGAATACAGACGCGTAACAACTTTGGGATGAAGGTACATTGTCGGGGGACGGAGCGGACTAAAAGACTGACGAGGACAAACGAACAGCCGAGGACTTCGCATAGACTCAAAGGTCTGTAGTTCGGCGTTCATACGGTGTCAGTTTCTATTTTCCATTTTCCATTTGTCATTTTCCATTTGTCATTTGTCATTTGATATTCGGCATCGATTGAGTCTCTTCAGTGACAAATAGAAAATAATAGAAAATGACAAATGACAAATGACAAATGGAAAATAGAAACCGGCCGTCGGCTCGAGGGCTGAATTACAGCTTAGCAATAAGCCTCCTTCTCCAATTCGAGACGTCAAGCCAGTTCAGATTGTCCATCACTTTGGCGAGCTTCCGAGTGCCTGGGTCATAAACGTACATTCCTCTACTGGTGATTGTGAATATGGGCACGCAGTACTTGTCGGCTACCGCTATGTCTTCATCCTGCGGCTTTGGGTCGGATACGTTTGGATGAGTGTGCACGATTGCAATCGTTGCCGGGTGCCAGCGAAACGTGAACCGTCTGTTCTCGTTGGTTGTACCCATCTCCCTGGCGCTGTAGCCGCCATCGGGCATTTGCAGGATCAGCACCACGCCTTCCTGAGGCAAAGTACCGTTCCCCGAGTGCCTCCACGCCTTGCCAAACGCTTCGACCATTTGCCTGTCGATCTTTGACATTGCGAAATCGGCGCCCCGCAGAACGCGGGTCCCGTGCGCTCTGGACGCCACGACCGCATCCGAAAGCGCTGCGTAGAGACTGGCTGTCAGGTTAAAGCTGTGGGCCGGCGCTGCTGCGGCAGCCAGCACAAGGGCGGATGTGAGGAATTGCACAATCCTTTTCATGACCAACTCCAACAGGTCAAGCTTTGCCGCGCTGAACCAGGTAGCCGCCTCTGCCGTTGCGCGGGCTTAACAACACGCGCGTTCCCGCCCGAACGCGCGCCTGTTACCGTTGGAGTTTAGGTGGAATGGTTTCCCGGAAGAACGACTTTGGGATGAAGCTGTAGGACTTTGTGATGGCCTGACCGAAAAGCGTGACGAGAGTGGTCGCTTCTCAGAGCGGTCTACCCAACAACTCGTGAAGCTTTTCTCTGTAGGTGCGCGATAGCGTCAATTGAACGCCTTCGCTGAGGATGATGCGATATTCGCCGTGGAACCAGGGCTGCAGTTCGGTGATGCGGTCGATATTGACGATGGCAGACCGGTGAACGCGGATGAATCTCTTCGGATCGAGTTGCAACTCCAGGGCGGTTATCGTGTCTCGCAGCAGATACGATTCCTTGCCCGCGTGAAGCCGCACGTAGTTTCCTTCCGCTTCGAGCCAGTCTATCTCCTCGGCCTTTATGAAGAACACATGGCCGTTCATTTTGATGACGAGCCGTTCCAGATGAACCGGCCTGGTTTTGATCTCCTCCAGGGCGCTCAGGATCCGCTGACTCAAAGCATCGCTCCGTTCGCTCGATATCTGGGCCTTCGCGCGATCGAGCGCTTTGTCGAAACGCTCCTGATCGAACGGCTTCAACAAATAATCCAAAGCATAGACTTCAAACGCGCGGACGGCGTACTGATCATATGCGGTCACGAAAATGATGGTGGGTATTCGGTCCGGCGGGAGCGCTTCGAGCACGCCGAAGCCGTCGATGCCCGGCATTTCCACATCCAGAAAAACAAGGTCGGGTGAATGCAGTTGAATAGCTTCAATTGCTTCCTGGCCGTTTGCGCAATCACCGATGATCTCGATTTGCGGTTGGGAGGCGAGCATGTCGCGAATCCGCTCGCGTGCAAGGGATTCGTCATCAATTATCAGTGTGCGGATACACGCCGAGCCTGACATCGACTTCTCCTTAACGCTTTTAACGCCAGAACGTCGCTGCAGGTTCAATTTTGCGTGGAGATCTGTTCTCGGAAGGGAATTTCCAGGATTACGGTGAGTCCGCCGCTGGCCGCATTGGCGAGATCAAGGCGGTGTTCGGAGCCGTAGAGTTGCGTTAAGCGGGCTTGCGTGTTCGCGAGGCCTACCCCGGCTTTCACGATGCTGCCGGAGCTTGAATCGGAAGGGAGCCCCGGACCGTTGTCAGTCACTTGAACTTGAAGAGTACCGTTCAATCGCCGCGCTTCTATCTCGATGCGGCCGGCGCTTGTTCGCGGAGAAATGCCGTGACGAATCGCGTTCTCGACGATCGGCTGCAAGATCAGGTTTGGCAGTCTTGCGTCCAGAGTCTGGGGCTCGATGTTCATGTGGACGGTCAGGCGGTCTTCGAATCGAATGCGCTCAATTTCCAGATAGCACTTCAAAAACTCGAGCTCCTGCCCCAGCGAAACCTCCTGAGCGCCAGAGTTCTCCAGTGTGAGCCGCAAGAAGTCACCCAGACGCGCAATCATCTTGTCGGCCGCATCGGCGTTCTTGTGTACGAGCGCCGAAATTGAATGAAGCGTGTTGAACAAGAAGTGAGGATGAAGCTGCATCTTGAGCGCCTGGAGTTGGGCCTGCGCGAGCTGGGCTTCGAGCCGCGTCGCGCGGACTTCGCCCTCTCGATAACGCCGCTGATAATTGAACGAGTAGCTGATAAGCAGGATCAGCCAGTAGAGCATCACACCGTAATCCGTCATGAAGTAGACGTTCAAAAGCAGCTTGCTTACCGAGAGCTTCCATCCGGAGTCGCCGACCAAAGAATAGAGCATCAAATCGTGAAGAACCCTCGTCGCAAAGCCGACAAACAGGGACGCAGCGAGATGGACCAGCAGGCTGCGAACCCAATTCCATCGCTCGATCGGATAACGGCGCGCGAGCCACAAAATCAATGGAGTCAGTGCCGCCCAGATGTACGCGTAGAGCAGCTCAACGGTGAATATCCTCTCCCAGCGGATGGGTATATCGCGGCGGCTGTAAGCGAGATACATCTGGCTCGCCAGGAACGAAGCCAGTACTGTCCACGCGGCGACTATCAGGGCCGCGCGAACCCAACGACGTTGCAATAGTCTGCCAGCCTTCATTTCCGCGTCATCTTCTCTGTGCGTTGAGGTCTGCTCTTGATGTGCAAACACGATAGCACAATCCATCGTAGTCGGCTCCTGTTATTGCGCCGCTCGAACGGGTCGAAGGACGCGCGGCCGCCTATGGGCAAAGACCGCAGACTTACTTTTTCCCCTTGAGATTGGTCGTTTGCGAACGGCAAGTGCGTGCTTGCCGGCTTAAAGATCGAGACTTCCAGCATCAGATGTAGAGCGGCCATTCTAAGCGAATTGCCCGGTTGCGGAACAAGATTGTGACGAACCGGCCTCACGGTGTGACGGACCGGCCAGAATATCGGTGACGCTTCGAAAAAATGGCGGATGGCAAGCTTGAGCCGAGCGGCGTAGAATTGAAGCGAAACACGTGGACCGGGGGTGAGACCTTAGAACCGCTGAAAGGAACGATTACCATGAAGGAGAATGTGCAAAGAGGGACTCAGTTTGTGGAGGAGCAGATTAACAACCTGGGGCGCGAAGCCTCCCGCCTGAGGGGGGTGGTAACAGATGCGGTAGACGACTCACTGGTTAATGCCAGGCGGGCGGCGAAGCGCGGCTACAATTCGGCTGAGGACCTGATTGATGATGTATCTCATGAAATCAAACGTCACCCGCTTCGCTCAGTGTTATGCTCACTGGCTTTCGGCGCGCTTTTGGGCTGGCTGCTCCTTCCAAGACGCAGATTCTGAGGTGTGCGCGCGCCACGCAGCCAGCTATTTCACTCTCGCTCGTTGAAACGCGGGACCAGGGTATAACCGTCGCTCTGAAGTTTTAGGCAAGACCACGCGGATTGGTCTTGCTTGAAGAAGCACCGCTCGATGTCATCGGGAGGATAACATCGTGAAACTACTTCTTGCGATTGATTCGTCCGTGCTTTCCGAGGCGGTCGTGAGCGAAGTGGAACGCCGGCCCTGGCCGCCTGACACCAGTGTGTGCGTGCTTACCGTGATCGACTTGCTGGCCTTGACCTCAGCGGTCGGATATCTGGAGCCCTTTATCAAGAGCGAGAATGACGCTGCGAGGGCGCTGGTGCACTCGGTTGCGGAGCGACTAGGCGGGCGCGGCCTTCAGACCACTGCGATTGCGGTCGAAGGTTATCCCGGTACAAGCATTGTCGAGGAAGCAACGAAGTGGGGAGCTGACTTTGTGTTCGTCGGCTCACATGGACATGGCGGGTTTGTTCGGTTCC
>DATLWF010000263.1:0-4772 GCA_035576605.1 Blastocatellia bacterium
CGAACTAAACGAGACTTAGAGATTATTTCAAAGTTCGGCGCGTGAACTCTTCGCGCAGGAGTGCTCGCCAATGCTTGTGCGCGAGATGATTGAAAAGAACGAGCCCTACTCTGACGCCGTCTGGAATAATCTCGTGGAACAGGGTTGGACAGGCCTGATCATCTCCGAAGAAGACGGCGGACAGGGGTTGGGCATGGTCGAGATGGCAGTCGCGTTTGAAGAGATGGGCCGCGCGCTTGTGCCGGGCGCGTTTCTTTCGACGGTGGCGCTCGCGGGCTCGCTGATGGAGAAAGCCTGTTCTCCGGAATATCGGGCGACGCGGCTGCGAGCGATCTGCGAGGGTCAATCGAAAGCTACAGTCGCGTTGCTGGAAGAGAGTGCCCATTGGAACCCCGATGCCGTTACGATGGCCGCGACTCCAGTTGAGGGCGGCTTCAAGCTCACCGGCACGAAGCTGTTCGTAAGCGATGCATCAGTGGCTGACTGCATCGTCACCGTCGCCCGCGCAGGCTTGGGTCTTGTCCTCGCATTCGTAGATCGAAAGACGCCAGGCGTGAGTATCAAACCTATGCCCGGTATCGATGTCACACGGTCGCTCTCTGCAGTCGAGTTCAACGACGTGTTTGTCAACACCGAAGACGTGATGACCGACGCGGCGAAGGCGCGGGAGGCGCTC
Organism: Blastocatellia bacterium; assembly: GCA_035576605.1. Lineage (GTDB taxonomy): Bacteria > Acidobacteriota > Blastocatellia > UBA7656 > UBA7656 > Onstottus_A. The sequence continues at coordinate 677 of DATLWF010000263.1, forward strand.
GGGTACGCGCTCAACGTTGCGACGCTGGCGCTTTCGGCGGAGATGTTGGGCGGAATGCAGTGGCTCCTTGAAGCCTCGGTCGAGTACGCCAAGACCCGCAAGCAATTCGGCAAACCGATAGGCCAGTTTCAAGCGGTCCAACACCACTGCGCTAACATGCTGCTGATGACCGAAAGCACGCGCTCGGCTGTTTATTATGCGGCTTGGCTGATGGGCAACGACGCGGAACAGGCTCCCCTGGCCGTTTCTATGGCTAAAGCATATGCGAGTGATAGCTATCGCGAAGTTGGCAACCTCGCAGTTCAGGTACACGGCGGGATAGGGTTCACCTGGGACGAAAACGTTCACTTCTATTACAAACGAGCCAAAGCCTCGGAGCTGATGTTCGGCGATGCAACCTTTCATCGCGAGCGCATCGCTAGTTTGGTCATCGACCGAGCGGGCGAACCGGCAAGAGCAGTAAGCGAGGCGGCCGACTGAAGACTGGGGATTATTTTCTATTTTCTATCTTCTAGTTTTTATTTTCTATTGTGATTTGTCAGTTTTCGTCGGCCCGCAATCTCAAATCCCAAATAGAAAATAGAAAATAGAAAATAAAAAATGGACGATAGCCTGGATCCCACTCCCCACCTTGAACGATTCGACAGCTACGAGCAGGCCTGCCGAGAGTTTCGCTGGCTGATCCCTCAACGCATCAACATCGCAACAGCAATCTGCCGGAGACACCCTGACGCCGTAACGAGGATCGCTCTGAGCGATGTCAAAGAAGGCGGAATCAATACCTACACATTTGGCGGCCTCGATTACCTTTCGGACAAATTCGCGACGGCGCTTTCTGAATCGGGCATTACTCAGGGAGACTCGGTAGCAGTAGTGCTGCCACCATCGGCCGCACTTGCCATCGCGCACCTCGGCGCGCTCAAGACGGGCGCGGTGGTCGTTCCGCTATCGATGGTCTCCGACGCTGCGTTGCTGGAGTATGCGCTTGCAGACAGCGGCGCCAGGGCCCTTGTCGTTGATGAGTCAATCTACGGCGTGGTTAAGGCACTCGACCGGAACCTGCCAGATTTGAAATCCCGCTTTGTCGTTCGCGATCTTAGGCCGACCATTGCACGGCCCGACTTCAAAGACTTCTGGAGCGAGGTAGATCGGTCGTCATCGGACTTCGATGCCGTGGAAACTGATGCGATCGCAAACACTTTCATTTTCTACGTCGAGACGCATGGCGAGATCGCGGGTGTGGTTCACAGCCATCGCTCAATCATCGGCCAATTAACCGCGTTCGAGATGTTCAACAACCTTGAGCGCGATGCCGACTCGGTGTTCTGGACGCCTGGTGAATGGTGCTCGCCCGGCGCGGTGCTCGGACTGCTCTATCCCGCATGGTGGTACGGCTGCTCGGTTGTTGCAGGCACGTCCGAGGACGCCGCGAGCGCGCTGAGATTGATGGAGCAATGCGACGTCACTCATGTTCTCATCGCTTCAGGCCAACTGGAAGCACTCGCCGAGTCTGAGCCGCAAACCGGCGAACACTTCAACTTGAAAGTCCGAACCGTCGTTGACGAAGCCTCGCGGTGGCCCGAGTATTTTGTGAATAGCGATCCCAACGTGACACTGAGCAAAGTTTACGGCAGACCGGAAACCGGCTGGATAGTTGGAGGATGTGAGCGATGGTTCGCAACGACGGCTGGCTCGGTGGGCCGGCCTGTACCCGGACGGTCGGTTGAGATCATTGATAAAAGCGGCAACGTTCTTCCTGCGCTGCATGCCGGCCACGTTGCCGTTCGCAAATCCGATCCCGGTCTTTTCACCGAATATCATGGGGTCGCCGCGAGAACCGCCACGGCTTTTATTGGAGACTGGTTCCCCACTGGCGATGTCGGATACAAAAACGGGGATGGCGATTTGCACATCCCGCCATCCCCAACTGTAGGAGGACAGACTAAAAAGCAATAACGGGTGTTAGGTGTTCGGCCGTGTGCCCAGAGCCTGACACCTAACACCCTTCGTAACGCCCGTCGAAGAGGCGGATTCTTAGAGCGTTGTTACGTCGGTTCCTTAGCCAAGCCGCGTGCCAGACTGCGATTGCGAATCTTGAGTATCGAGGTTCGCACTATAGATCCATAACGGGGGCACGGAGCCCCGTTAAGTAGCGGTCATTGCGAGGCTTGGGGAGGCTGGGCCGGCGGTTGGCCTTCGGAAGCCCCCGCCATCCAAGGCAGCGAAAATCAGAGATTCAAAACATTGAATTTTTCCGTGTCCGCTTGTGGGAACGAGTTTTCCCAGAGGCGCGCAGATCGGACTTTCAAAAGGTAGGTGATCGTTTCTCTCACGGTGTGTTGGCTCAGTAGAGGTTTAGCATCTCCGCTCCCTTGAAATAGTGCGACAATATCTCTTCATGACCGTGCCCGCGATCCGCCATTACTGCGGCGCCGATCTGGCATAGCCCGACGCCGTGACCCCATCCCGCGCCGATCAGGGTGAATCGCGCGGGATAATCTGAAAGATGACCTTGCGTCGCTCGAACTACAAACGCCGAACTATATAAGTGTGAGCGCGACAAAGCCCGTCGAATCTCGAGCTCCTTCCCGATGACCAATGTTCGTTTCTCACCGATGATTCTGAGCCTGATTATCCGGCCTGACTCGCCGCGCTCGAGAGGCTTCAATCCGCGGACGCGGCCAAAGTCAACCTCGAGCCGCGAGCGTAGGATTTCTCTTAGTTCCTCTTGGGAGAGCTCGACTCGCCAGCGATAGAAGTCCGGCGTCTCTTGATCGAAGGCCGGCACAATCCGCGCGAGTAGCTCCGGTGTCACTACGCCGCAGTATGCAGGCGGCGATGAAGTTATCCACGCTTCCGCGTTGGCTTCGCTCGAAAGTGGCATCCGGTATCCGGATGGCTCGCTGCCCGGCACGTCGTACACCGAGGTAAGATACGGCACGTCTTTGTCTTCCCACGCCGCGCGATAGACCTCGGTCATTCCGCCGCAGCTTTTCGAATACCGCGCATCACATATCTCACCGTCATAGACAAGCGTTTTGGCTCGCGTGTCGCGGACTGCATCAAAGGCCGCCTGAGAGAAAGCCTTGGAGATGCCCTGGTATCTCTGGCAGTGATCGTCGGCGCACACATCGAAGCCGCGATGGCTTTCGCGGCCGTACCACCGGATCAACTCCCCCTCGGAACCCTGGCTCTGCGCGCTCGCCTGTGTCGAACCGCTCGCTGTTCTTTCCAACTGCGCCAGCAACCAGCTTCGTGAAGCGACCGCGTGTGCTCGGAGAAGTTCGGCCGGACACGACGCGCTCATCTCGGACGAGATCACGCTGACCAGATACGACTCGATCGGCAGTTCGTTGATCAGCGTTAGCGAATCACCGTCGGCTGCAAGTTTCAACTTGCCCTGAAACTGCTGCGACTCTTCGCGTTCCCAGTGAAAGTCGATGCCGATCTTAACGCCGTGCACCGTGAAGCGGCACGAATCAAAGTCGGCCGGAGAAAGCGTAATCTGCGGCGAGACGGTAACGCCGTTAAGCGTCACGGCGCCGCTCTGCGCGCAAGCCGTGTACTCGCCCTCGTTCACCGATTCGCCCTCAGCACCTGCGAAGCGCCCGGCGAACGCAAATTTCACTTCGCGCGCATCGGCGATAAGACCGACTCGAATCGTCGGCTCTTGATCGATGTTCACCAGCCGGCCTCCTCCGGTTCGGGCAGCGAGCAAATCCCGTCAACCAGGTCGTTTACGATCTCGCCGTTCATGCTCACTTCCGAGAATATCGCCGCCATGCGCTCGCCATCGATCTTGTCGAAGTGCTCGCGCTCAGGAACGACGACCACGCCGGCCATGTCGATCGCGCCGGGACTGACGACCAGCCGCTGTTCTCCTTCGGCATAAAAGACCGCAGGCCGGTGCTTCGAGCGCGGAAACAAGTAAACCGTCCATACCTTCGGATCGTAGGTGCAGATGACATTGATCAGCGGCTCGGTCTTGTCAGTCTGCAGCGCCAGTTCCTTGATAACTTCGTAAACCCAATGCGCTACCTCGTCGCGATTACCTCCGCGAAAGACGACGACACTTCGCCCACACCCACCGAGCGTA
>DATLWF010000264.1:0-4502 GCA_035576605.1 Blastocatellia bacterium
CATCGCGCGCGCCGAATGACTGTGGAGCCTCCGCATTTTCCAGTGCGAATCCCGCTGGCAGATCGAGCGTTACGGCATCATCTTCCGACCACGAATAATGAAAGTAAATGCCGTGTTTACGGCTACTTGCTGAGAACATTGCCGCTATGCCTTTCTCGAAGAACGCGGGTTGCAAGAAGAGCCGCTTCCCGGTGCGCTGTGCGTAGCCAGGAACCCGGACATGAAAGGAGTAAACAAACGGTTTGACGGGATCGACGACGTTTTCTATGCGAATATCCGATAGTTCAGCGGTACTCATTTGTTCTTTGATCATGTCGCGAAGATTCTTCTCCCGCTGCTCCACGGACTCATTGTCGTTTTCCTCTTTCTTTTCGACGGCAAAATGGCCGGTGTACTCCATACGCACATCGCCTTCAAGCGTGCCGTCCTCGCTTAACCGCAGCTTGGCGGTCCGCTTCTTAACCGACTTTTCGGGCGGGGACAGGGGCGTTTTCTCAACCGATGATATGGGACCTACGATCAGGGCCTTTCCACCCTCCTCCTGCCATCGCAGCATCCCCAGAGGGACGTACTGGCTGGCGGGATCGAAAAAGCGCCAGCCATTTTCGACCCGCACAGCAATGTTATAAGAGCGCATGAAATACAGATTCAGCAAGAAATCAAATCCGTCTGGACTAAAGAAAATGTCGCTGCGATCAGCAAGATGAGCAACGCGCGCATCAAATCCGGCGGCGCTCGCGAGCGCGCCAAAGAGAAGGTCAATATCCTCGCCTGTGCCCATTCCGCGCTTCAGCGTGTCACCCGCAGTCTTATTTTCCTTCAGCTTCGCGAGGTCATCGGCGGTAAGGCCAGACGCATCATCGTTGATGTTCTTGATTTTGGTCCTGCAAAACTCGAAGAGGCGTTCCAGCTTTTGGTCCGGCGTCGAGGCGTTGCCAATCGCCGCCTGAGCCCCGCGTCTTATGTCGTCATTTACCTTCATCTTTGACTTGTATTCATCGTAAACGACCTTAGTGAAATCAACCGACGTCGAGTATAGCGGCTGGTAATAGACGAGCATCCACGAGCGCACCTGGTCCTCGGGGGGCATGTGCGGCTCATCGTGAAACGCGCGCACATTGGTCATCGAAAAGCTGAAACGCTTGTCCTTTTCCGGCACCATCGGCGTGCGTTCCATATTGAACGACCTGGTACGAAAGTCCATGTGTGAATCGGAGGAAGTCTTGAGGGTATACTTAACGAGCTGAATCGGGATGTCTCGCTGAAAGGTCAGCCGCGCGAAGTAGCCCGAATCGTGTCTAACCTCGCGCCAGCGATACTCAATTATGACACCCGGTTCAACTGCGGGCATCGCAAATGTCTTTGCATTTATCTTGAGGCCGCGAAGCTTAACAAGCGTGCTGTCAAAGATGGCTTCATTCTTTAGATCTACAATCGTGCCGTCAGTCTTGATGGTGCGCCCGGCGATGTCCTCGATTTTGTTCTTGGAAGAGTACCGGAGTTCTACTTTGCTGCGCAATTCTTTGCCGCGCTCTGTGAATATCTTTATGCGAACGTAGTTCGCAAACACCGACTTGCCGGAGCTGAAGTCCACTTGCACATCCCAGAATATCGCTTCTGCGTCCGCATCTGATTCCACCACCGGCGCTTTCAAGGCGAGATGAGCCGGGTCTATGGGTTTCCAGTCATCCCCAGCAAGTACTGGAGCGGCCGCGAGCAGGAGACAGATGAGCGGAAAGAACACACGTACAAGGGCACGATGAAATATCATTCAGGCGCCTCCTCTAATTGTGGACTCCAATCTTTCACTGACTCGCCGCGGTTTGCTTAATTGTAATCGTATGATTGTCAGCGTCGTGAACAGCCTGGAAGAGCTCCTTCAACGTCGCATAGTTGCTCACCGGGAAAAGCAGCCCGCTGAACTTGAAGATGCGCGTGTATCGAAGGGCTTCGCTCTTTCCGACGACCGCGATCTTCACTTTATAGTCGAGCACGTCCCCTGCGCTAAGCGGCGCGGGAGAGTCCGCATTGTCCAGCGCGAATCCCGAAGGCAAATCAATCGTCACCGTGTCGTCTTCCATCCACGGGTAGTGAAAATAAACCGGGTGCCTGCGAGCGCTGGAAGAAAAGAGCGTTCCGATACCCTTCTCAAAGAACGCAGGCTGGATGAACATGCGCTTGCCTGTGCGTTGCGCATAGCCTGGCACACGCACGTGGAAAGAGTATACGAATGGCTTCTCAGGATCGGTGACGTTCTCAATCTTGATATTGGAAAGCTCGGCGGTGCTCATTCGCTCTTTGATCATGTCACGAAGGTTTTCCTCTCGCTGCACGGGCGAGTCGTCGTCATTGTTTTCCTTCTTTTCGGCCGCGAACTGACCGCTGTACTCGATGCGCACGTCACCCTCGATCGTACCCTCTTCAGTCAGCTTCAATGCTGCTGTTCGCTTCTGCTGAGACTTCTCGGCCGGTGATAGGGGTGTTGTGACAAAACGGCCTTCCTTAGGATCACAGATCAACGCCGGGAGTCCTTCTTCTTGCCAGCGAAGCATGCCAAAGGGAATGTAGCTGCTCGCCGGATCGAAGAACTTCCACTCGGCTCCGACTCTCACCGCAATATTGTAGGCTCGCAGGAAATAGTCATCGGTGAAGTTTTGATCGAAGAACTTGTCGCTTCGATCCGTGAGTCTGGCGATACGCGCATCGAACCCCGCCGCGGTTGCCAGCGCCGCAAACAGATAGTTGATGTCACGGCCCGTCCCCATTGCACGCTTGAGTGTGTCCGCCGGCGATTCATTCGCTTTCAGTTTCGCGCGATCGGCTGCGGTAAGGCCGGAGGCGTCGCTGTTTATGTTCTTGATGCTCACGCGACAGAAATCGAAGAGTCTTTGAAGCTTCTGCTCGGGCGCCGTCGCATCGCCCACTGCCGCCGCCGACGCTTTCTTGATATCATCGTTGACCTTTAACTTCGGTTTACCCTGTTCATAAAGGTCTTTGGCGAGTTTGGGCCAGTACTCGGCAGGCGGGAGCAACTTTCCCACCGAGTAAAAGACGAGCATCCATACTCTGAGCTGATCCGATGGAGGCATACGCTGCTCCGTGTGCACGGCAGGCATGTTGGTCATGCTTGTGGTGTAGAAGCCATCCTTGTCTTTAGTGAGCGGAGGCGGGCTTCCATTGAAGGCTTTGTACGACATTGCGACCGAAGTAACCCCGCCCGAGAGCTCGGCAGGCTTGACGTAGTACCTGACCAGTTGAACCGGGATCTCGCGCTGGAAATGAAGTCGCAGGTAGTTCGCCAGTTGATTAGGCCACACCTCTTTCCAGCGATACTCGATGATTACTCCCGGCTCCACGGCAGGCATCGCGAAAGACTTGGCTTTGAACTTGCGGTTGCCGGCCTTGACGATGGTGCGGTCAAAGATCGCGTCCTTCTTGAGTTCGACGATGGTTCCGTCTCGCTTGATGGTGCGGCCGGCAACGTCCGTTATGCGGTCTGTCCCAAAGTACTCGAGATCGATCTTGCTTTGCGACTCCTTTCCCCGCTCGGTAAACACCTTGATGCGGATGTAATGCGAGAATATAAGGTCGGTGGCCGAATCGTTAATCCGAACTTCCCAGAAGATTGCCTCGGCGTCGGCGTCCTTTTCCACAACGGGCTCCTTCATGGCCAGTTGCCCGGGATCGATGGGCCGCCAATCATCACCGGCGAGGGCCGGCAAGGCTGCCAGCAGGAAAACAATGGCCGTAAAAAACACTCGTGCGAGTAGACGATGGAATGTCATTCGAGGCGCCTCCTCTAATATATTCAAGTAAGCTAGAACCGATCTCTGACCAGAGCGCGATGTGAAAGGAACAACCTTAACCAATACAGCCGGGGGAGGCGTGATTATATTCACATTGAGATCACGTTGTAAACAGTATATTTGGCGAGCGGGCGAGATCTAAGCAGCCTTGACTAGAGGACTGAGGAATGTGGCAAAGAACCCGGGAATGTTCACGAAAGCCAACGCTGATCGGTTCTGTAGCAACGTCGATAAGCCCGACGAGGATCACTGCCGGGAAGTGGAGCGCTTCGTGTATAGCGCACAAGACGCCCTGCAAGAGCACGAGTAGTGCATCAAGGTGCGTCCCACGGACTGCAAGCTCGGCGAGTTATGTTGCAACCCTCTGCACATAATGGAGTTAAGAGCAGACGCTGAACTCTGACCATCATTGACCGGGGCGTAGCTACTTTTGAAACACCTGATCGACCGGGACCACTTCAACCTTTTTGGGATTGAAATTCAGCTTGTAGCTCTCGATGATCTTGTCTTCCTCCAAAATCTCTTTCGGAGGCATTGAGGTGTAGGCTATCGGCGACGGCTTGCCCTCGAGCGCTGCCTGCTTGAACGCTTCCGCGTCTTTCGTCACGACCGCGATCTTCACATTCTCGGCTTGCAGGTGTTTCTTGATCGCCCGATTTACGTCCTCGAGCTTTAGCTTCGCGAGCTGGTCGCGCA
>DATLWF010000265.1:0-18618 GCA_035576605.1 Blastocatellia bacterium
CTACAAGCAAAGAAGGATGATCCGACTTACACGTTCGCTCCCAACGGAGTGCATCCCCAGGAAGATGGACAGTTGCTGATGGCCGCTGAGATATTGCGCGAGTGGGGAGCGCCGGCTGACGGGTTTCAGTTGAGTAAGCACGTGAGTCTTGAGCAGGACAGAACGGCGAGTTTGAGTGTCATCGCTCCACTTCCATGGCCCGAGCCTCTTCCTTCCGACAAGCTGCGGAGAGTCAAGCCGGCGATCACAGAGATTGGACAAGTGATCTTGCACCTTACAGGCCTGCCTTCCGGTAAGTACAGAATTGCAGTTGATGGGAAAGATGCCGGCGAGTACACAAGTGAGGCGCTGAGCGGCGGTGTCCCGGTGAGCCTTCTATCCGGAAAAGCGACTGACGAAACTCGCGCTCTGACTGGTCTGGTGCGGAAACGGGCCGAACTTTTCTTTTTGCGATGGCGCCAGTTTGAAGCGGCGCTTGCGACGGAATACCAGAGCGCAACCAGGGTCGTCTCATCGCTCGATTTGCTGATCGACGAGATTCAGGAACGGACCCGAACGCTTGGCGCGTTCCATAAATACGAATTGGTTGTTTCCCGCACTTGATGGAACCGCACGATTGTTTCACATTCAGGGAGAGAACTGTGATCACGATGAGCAGACGCGAAGCTACCTTCAAAATAGGCGCGGCATCCGTTGGCGCCTTTTTGTCTCGGAAGATTGGCGGAGTCGCAAGCGCAGCGCAGCGGGTCGTTAAGAATGGCCGCTTGAAACAGTCAGTATCCTGGTGGCCTTACCAACGGCATTTCAAGCTGCCGGAGTTTTGTAAAGCGATCAGTGATATGGGGTTGCCTGCTATCGACCTGCTCGAAGAAAAGGACTGGGATACCGCGCGCAGGAACGGGTTGGTTTGCTCGATGGGCTATCCCTCAGAAGGAGCCAAGATACCGGACGGGTTGAACAACAAGGCAAACCATGACGTGATCGTGCGGGGCCTGGAGAAAACCATTCCGGCGGCCGAGAAGATGGGAGTGCCAAATTTGATTGCGTTCTTCGGCAATCGTCGCGGCATGAGCGACGCCGAAGCCATTGAGAACTGCGTGATCGGATTAAACAGAATCAGGAAGGCCGCGGAAGATCACGGAGTGACTGTTTGCGTGGAGCTGCTAAACAGCAAAGTAGATCACAAAGACTATCAGGGCGATCGCTCGGCTTTCGGATTGCAAGTAATCAAAGCTGTCGGTTCGCCGCGCGTGAAACTGCTTGATGACATTTATCATATGCAGATCATGGAAGGCGATATTATTCGCACCATTCGCGAGCATCACGAGTACATCGCCCACTACCACACCGGCGGAGTGCCCGGCCGTCATGAGCTTGATTCGTCACAGGAATTGAACTGGGCAACTGTTTGTAAAGCTATCGCGGATACGGGATTCAAGGGCTATGTAGCGCACGAGTTCGTGCCCACACGCGACCCTCTCGCGTCATTGCGCGAAGCAATTGCACTGTGCGATGTCTAGCCGGGCACATTGCGAACCTGAATTGTTCACAATCAGCTTGCGTACGCCACGTCCTAAAGTCTGACCCGCAGGTGGGACGCGTGTAAGCCCGGCTGCGCGTCATCCGCGGATGGTCTTACCAAGACCCTTCACGGCATCACCAACCTTCCGCCTTGCCTTGCCTACAGTCTCTTGCATGCTCCCCTTGCTGCGGGCGGCGGCGCCTTCCTTTTCCATGTTTCGATTACCCACGGCGTGTCCTATCTTCTGTTTTACCGCGCCTTTCGCTTTGTTGATCTTGCCTCTCATCTCGGTCTTGTTTGGCACCTTCATGGTTAAGGTCTCTCCTTTTTGCGATCAGGGCCGGCCTGGTCCAACCGGCTCTCTGATATTGGAGCTGATAAGACGCCCCATCGGAGGGACGATACCACAGTTCTCCGCCTGGTGCTGTATCCTATTGTACAGATGGAGGAATGAATAACGTTCGGTTTTGGGACAGAGAAGCAGACCAATGCCCTTAGATAATCGACGACAGCCTCCGCAGCCAAAAGCCGTAGACCATTTTTTTGGATATGTCCAGTATTGAACAGCGCTGGACGCGGAATCAGAGTACGGTAACGAAGTCATAGAGTTGCGTGGTCACTAGAGTGCACCGGCTAGCGCACACGCTTACATAAGTGTCTCGATCCAGATCAGCGCGCGAGTGCGGCATAAAAGGGGGAACGTCATGTGCAGAGATTTCACGCGTTCGCTTCCTGAAGTGACTCCGGATTAGTCCGGCCGGATCCCGAGGCGTTCGATTGTCGGGCTGGAGACTTGAGGAGTAATAAGTGATGCTAAGTAGAGAAATCAGCCTGGATAGCAATGCTGGCAGAAGTCCTTCTGCCAAATGGGCCTACACAGTTTCAGGACTCGACCGGCTTGCTCTCATACCAATCATTGTTGGATTACTCACTGCGGCAAGTATTCTGTTGTTAATCTACCAGGAGAATCGTGCTGTTCAGTACAGGATTGACGCCACAGAAGCTTGGTCTGCTTACCAGCTGAAGATTGTTCAAGCTCCGATCGAAGAGGACCCTAACTTAAAGGCGCAGTACACTGAAGAGCAGGATGTGCTTCGCCGGCACGCTCAGGATCTGAAAGAAAAGAGCAGCGGCGCCGGGCATGCTGTTACGATCTCTGTATATGCAGCCTTGCTTCTCCTGTTAGGCACAGCCACCGGCGTTTTTGCGCTTGTTACAAACAGTGTTCACAGCGGCTATGCGGCCCTTTTGCTGGGCGTCATCGGCGTCGCACTTGGCATTAGAGCACTGTTCTAGACGCCTTCTCGCTGGTCGTCAGCGCAACTATGGCGTCTGAGAGGGGAAAACATGTATATACTACCGTTCAGCCCATCGCTTAAAAGACTCTACAACAGGATTCCTAAGTTTAAGGTAGCGGCTATCGTTGCGCCTCTGCTAATACTGGGATTAGCGATCTATTCCTTTACGCGAAATAATTCCTCTACCTCAAGAAATAATTCCTCTACCTCAACCAGTCCCTCGAAGAATTTTGCGAACGTCACGATCAAGAACTTTGGGCAAATGGATAACCACTTCTATCGGGGCGCTCAGCCCAATGAAGAAGAGTACAAGGAACTTGCGCAGCTAGGCGTAAAGACAATCATAGACTTGCGAGACGACCCTTTGCCTTTTGCTAAGAAAGCCGCCGAGGCTGCCCATATGCAGTATTTCAACATTCCGATGAGTGATAAAGACTACCCTAAGGATGAAAGCATCGACCAGTTCCTGAACATCGCCAAACAAGAAAGCAACTGGCCGTTTTATGTTCACTGTGCGGGTGGCCGTCATCGAACTGGCGTGATGGGAGCGATGTATAGATTCAACAACGATGGATGGAATTACGAGCACGCTTATGAAGAGATGAAGAACTACGACTTCTATACGCGCTTCGGTCACGGGGCATTGAAGAAGTACGTCGAGGACTACTGGCAGCACTTTCAGACGAAAGGCCCACGTGCGGCTTCAGCCTCCGTATCTGGCCAGTCTGGCCAGTCTCATTAACAGGAGGAGCAACATGTCAGAATCACAATCTCAGTTTGTCCATTGGCAGAATTTTGAATACGAGGCTTGGTACGAAATCACAGGTCGTAAGACCGAAATAGTGCCAGGCTCGTTTCACACTCGCCCAAATGCCCATTCCGAAAACGAAAACAACATCGTAGAAGAACCGCAGTTCGCAAAATGAACAGCGCGGCCCCGGAGTCCCGGCATCCTGCCTTGCCGCGAAGCTCTGGTACGAGCTGCAAAAGAGGCAGATATTTGTTTGGGGCGTTTGACGATTTGAGCAATTCCGGTCTCCGCATCCGGTTACTAAACACAGTCAGGAGGGGGAACAATGTCATTCGGGATTTACATCGTAGGCTACATCATATTGATTATCGGCCTGGCGATCGGTGCCAACTTGATGCACGTGCCTCAAAAGTGGATCGCAGTAGGCGTTATCTGTCTGATCGGCATCGCGATCATCCACGGCGTGACATCGACTCGACAAAAGGATCCGCCGTCCCAGTAACCTTCAGAGCCGAGTACCCGTCATCTACGGATGGTTCTACCAACCATCCCCTCGCTTTCTCTACGTCCTTTGGATATGTCCTTTGGATACTCCTTTGCACCGATATCAGCAGAAATGCTCGAGAAACGCTGCCAGGCATCATCAGGGCACTGGATCAGAGACTTTATTCTCTTAACAGGGAGGTTTAGCTATGGGGCGCAAGAAAAAGGCGAGGGTAGGTTTAATGCTCGAGCGCTTTTCACTGAAAGCTACGAAAGCTACCGGAACCTCCGGGGCGTTCGTCATCGCTCTGTCTGTACTCATCGTCTGGGCAATCTCGGGGCCGCTGTTCCACTTTTCGGACACCTGGCAGCTGGTGATAAACACCGGCACCACCATTGTCACCTTTCTGATGGTGTTTCTGATTCAACGAACCCAGAACAAAGACGCCCTGGCCATTCATCTGAAACTCAACGAGATTGTCGCCGCATTAGAGGGAGCCAGTAACAGGCTGGTCGATGTCGAGGACCTTACCGAAGACGAGATTGATATACTTCACAAGCATTACCAAAAGCTGGTGACCATGGCCAAGTCCGACGCCAAACTTACTGAGACTCATTCTATCGAGGAAGCCGAAGTGCGGCACAAGACCAAGCTTGGGAAGCGCCGCCGCACAGGATGATCGGAGGCGAACATCCCTGGCAGTAGTCTCGTTCATCACTCGCCCATGAGTGACGGCCCTTTGCCGCGCAAAAGCCGGATCAGCGCTTGAGAAAGCGACACTGACCGACATTTCGCCGGTAGATGTGTTATCCGCACAAATCCGTCGAATCCGTTTCATCCGTGGTCTAGGCGTTCGAAAAAAACGCGCGGCGATCACGTGCCAGGGCAGCGTGCCGGCGCTTTACTAATCCTGCATAGACCATGTATGCAACGGATTCGACGGATTTGCGCGGATTTGTTTCCGATTTGCTCGCCGGCGAAATTCCCTGTACAAATCACTGGTTGCGAGGTTTGCGGTGAAGCCGAGACAACTCTCCTATCCCGACAAGAAGCTCGAGGTGCTCCAGCACCTTACCTTCGACTATTTCCTGAAGGAAACGAATCCGGAGAACGGCCTTGTACCGGACAGCACGCGCCAGGGAGCCCCGTGCAGCATCGCTCCGACCGGTTTTGCGCTTGCGGGCTATCCCATTGGCGTCGAGCGCGGATTCCTCACGCGGGACGACGCGATCAAACGAACCCTCACGACGCTGCGTTTCTTCTGGAACAGCCCGCAGGGTCCCGAACCAGACGCCACCGGATACAAGGGTTTCTATTATCACTTCCTCGACATGAAGACCGGCCGCCGTACATGGAACTGCGAACTATCGACGATCGATTCGACGTTCCTGATCGCCGGAGCCCTGACCGCCGCGGAGTATTTCAATCGCGACACGGAGGCCGAGCGCGAGATTCGCTCACTTGGCGACGCCATCTATCGGCGCGCCGACTGGCAATGGGCCCAGAATCGGGGAGTCACTGTCACGCACGGCTGGAGACCCGAAAGCGGGTTCATCAAGTACCGTTGGGATGGCTACTGCGAGGCTCTGATTCTCTACATCCTCGGTCTCGCATCCCCAACCCACCCGTTGCCCGAAAAGAGTTACAAGGCCTGGACCAGAACGTATGAATGGAGGAGTCTTTATGGCCACGAGTTCCTCTACGCGGGTCCGCTCTTCATCCATCAGCTCTCGCATATGTGGATCGACTTTCGAAGCATTCAGGACGAATACATGCGCAACAGAGCTATCGACTATTTCGAGAACAGCCGCCGCGCCACCTACATTCAGCAGCAGTACGGGATCCGCAATCCAAGAGGCTTTGCAGGCTACGGTGAATACATTTGGGGTCTGACCGGGAGCGATGGTCCAGGCCCGGCAAGCAAAAAGATCGGAGGCAAGCTGCTCCGGTTCTATGACTACGAAGCCCGCGGTGTTCCAGACGGCCCGGATGATGGCACGCTGGCTCCGTGGGCGGTAATCGCTTCCCTTCCGTTCGCTCCCGAGATCGTGTTGCCGTCGCTCCAATACTTCGACGAGAGGTTTCCGGAGATGACCAGCAAGTACGGATTCAAGTGCAGTTTCAATCCGACGTTTTCGACAGCTTCAACCAAAGAATGGATATCAAAGGGCTACTACGGTCTGGATCAAGGTCCGATAGTCCTGATGATTGAGAACTATCACACAGGATTTCTTTGGCGCCTGATGCGCGGCTGCCCGTACATCGTTAGCGGGCTGCGACGGGCAGGTTTTTCCGGCGGCTGGCTGGAACTTTGAGTAGTCACCGTGGAAAGGGAAAGGGGCGGCAAGAATACAGCCGTCTCGAGAGGAAAATTATGACTTCGGAAGAGTTTCGGAAAATGGCTCTCAGTCTCCCGGAAACTGCAGAAGCCGCGCATATGGGTCACCCGGACTTCCGCGTCGGCGGGAAGATCTTCGCCACACTGAGTCCTCCGGGACAGGGATGGGCAATGGTCAAACTCACTCCCGAGCAACAGGAATCCTTCGTTCAATCCGAACCCAAAGTCTTCGCGGCTTTTAATGGGGCGTGGGGACGTGACGGGGCCACGAAGGTACATCTTCGCGCGGCGAAGAAGAACACTATTAGAACCGCGCTTGTCTTCGCCTGGCGAAATAGAGCACCAAAACGCCTCGTGCAAAAGTTCGAGGTCGAGTAGCCCCTCACATCCTATCCAGGATAATCATCCTTCACGAGGCCCCGCGACTTTTCATTCTTGACTTGGGTGCGGGGGCTCTCTCCGGGTCGAAAGTCATTAGCATCTTTGACAGGTCATCTGCGTGCTCTTCTTCTTTCTTGAGGATCTCTTCAATCATGCTGCGTGTGGTCGGATCGTCGTCGCCAAGCCACCGGATGATCTCCGAGTACGATTCGACGGCTATGCGCTCGGCAACCAGGTCTTCGCGGATCATCTCGACCAGCGAGCCTCCCTCGACATATTCCGAATGGCTCCGTGTAGCCAGGCCCTCCGGATTGAAGTTCGGCTCGCCCTGAAGCTGCGTGATGCGTTGAGCGACCATGTCCGCATGCACCTGCTCCTCGTTGGCGTGCTGGAGGAACTCCTGGGCCACGGGCTCGGCATGAATGCCGCTGGCCATGAAGTAATGACGCTTGTAGCGCAGAACGCATACGAGCTCGGTCGCAAGCACTTCATTCAAGACGGCGATCACCTTCGTACGGTCCGCCTTGTAGCCATCGGTGACCGAGCCTTGCTCGAGGTGCTTGCGCGCCCGCTGCCGAATCTCTTTGACATCCGATAGAAACTCACTCATTGACGTTCTCCTCGTAAAATGTAGCCGTAGACTGTCCAATCTACGCGCAGCTCTCGAACCAGGCCCACCCCGCGCACACTGGACAGTCTACGCCACATTTCATCGTTTCGGGAGTCGTCTCAGACGAGATGGCTACTCCTTATTGAACGATCTCGAAAAAGATCGGGGGGGGTGGTACGAGGGCTGCATTCCTCAACTATTTCTGTCAAGACGTGTCCGATTGGGAAACAGTCCAGTATTGGACGGAAACACATCCTTCCGTGGGTGTAGCATACAGAAAGGCAAAAGGGATGAGACGTCTCATCACATCGTTCGGTTGAGAGAACAACGATCGACTTGTTAGAGAACAACGATCGACCTGGAAGCATCCAGAAAAGGAGAGACAAAAATGAGCAACAACGTGATCTATCAGGCCAAGCAGTTCAAACTAAGTGGCTTGAACGGCATCTCCGACAAAACCCTCGAAATGCACTTCAAGCTCTACGAGGGCTATGTGACACAGAGCAATCTGTTGACGGAAAAGATTTCCGAATTCATCCAGGACGGCAACATCGACCAGGAAGAAATGCCGGCTTACTCAGAACTAACGCGCCGCCTCGGCTTCGAGTACAACGGCATGGTCTTGCACGAGTACTATTTCGGCAACATGAAACGCGGCGGAGCAGGTGATCCCGAACGCAACTCTTCATTCCTCAGAGCGGCGGAGCAGAGCTTTGGCAGCTACGAAGTCTGGAAGACGGATTTCGTCGGAATCGGCAAGATGCGCGGAGTTGGCTGGGCCATCTGTAATCAGAATCCGGCGAACGATAGATTGTCGAACCACTGGATCAGCGAGCATCAGATCGGCAACGTTGCGGGTTTCAATCCAGTGCTCGTGATGGACGTCTGGGAGCATGCGTACTTGCTGGACTATAAGCCGGCCGAGCGCCCCAAATACATCGAAGCTTTCTTCTCCAACATCGATTGGAGCGCGGTCGAAGAGCGCCTGAAGAA
Source organism: Blastocatellia bacterium (assembly GCA_035576605.1). Classification (GTDB taxonomy): domain Bacteria; phylum Acidobacteriota; class Blastocatellia; order UBA7656; family UBA7656; genus Onstottus_A. Next base: position 8,378 of record DATLWF010000265.1, read on the forward strand.
GGAAACAGTCGGGCGTTCCATGGCCGCCCAGCGCCCTGACACTCGCTAGATTTTGTTGTTCGCGCCGAATCCGAAACGCGAGAGTCATCAAGCTCGAACGGCAGGGCTGCCGGTACGCCGCGCAGCCCTGCCACAAATCCGTTGACAGCTCAGGTCCGCCATCAGGAGAATTACAACGCGTTCGCGACCCCCGCCAAACTTCGTGCGGCTTGTGAGCCGCGCTCGATTATCCGCGGAAAAGGGCGTAAGCGAATCGGAGGCTTTGATATGACTCGGGCTGCAGGTTGGATTATCGGGCTTTCTCTTATTTTGATCGAACTTGGCTCAACGGCACTCTCGTCACCTCGATGGCAAGCCAACTCGGATGTTGGAGTTTCGGACGAGGAGTACGAGATCTATGCGGCTGTGATCAAGCAGATTTACGTCCTGCCCGAAACTAAACTACTAATAATCGAGGAACGAACGTTCCGATACGACTTCGCAGATCAGAACGATGAGCCGTGGCGAGACAAACGGAAGGGTTTGACCATAGATGAATCAGCGGTCGCGGACTATGAAGCCAGGAACAGCAGGCAGTGGCTGCTGAACAGGGCGTCGTTCAAGCTCCCGGTGAAGTTCAATCTCATAACGGACCTCGATTTGAAAGCGATCTTCCACGGGAACTGGGGGGAGCTTGAATGGATCCAATATTACAGACGCTTCCCGGATTCGAGCGGCTTCGTCATGCTTTCCCGCATCGGCTTCAATACCGGGCGGACGCAGGCTCTGCTGTACGTGGGAAGCCGATGCGGCCCGCATTGCGGCGATCTCCACTTTCTTCTCCTGGAAAAGGCCAACGGGACCTGGACAACGAAAAAAGAAATCAGGAAGAAGAGTTTCGGTTGATATCGCCAAAGCTCGCATGAGACGTTCACCTTGGCGCTGTTACCGATAACAGCTACAATTGCGCTGGTATGCCGGTAACTCTGTCCGACATCGCGCGTGAGTTGGGCGTCTCGAAGATGACCGTCTCCCGCGCCATTAACAACAATGCGTTGATCAGCCCCGAAACCCGCCAGCGCGTGCTCGAAGTCGCGCGCCGGATGAACTATCAGCCAAACCAGCATGCGCGTGCGCTGGCGACCAATCGCTCCTACCTGATAGGCGTCGTCGTCCCCGATCTCATGAACCTGTACTTCGCGGAGGTTGCGCGCGCCATCGAGTCAATCGCACGGCCAGCCGGATTTCAGCTTCTAATATGCAGCACTGATGAAGATGCAACCAGAGAGATCGGCGAGGTTGAAGTCTTATTACAGCGCACCGATGGCTTGATCATAAGCTCGGTGCTCGCGCCGACCGACACCGGTGCTTACCGCAAAATGATGAGGGATGGCGCGAAGATCGTGCTGGTTGACCGCACGATGCGCAATCTGCATTGTCCTGTGGTGGCGACCGACAACGTACAGGTTGGGAGGATTGCTACAGAGCACCTCATCAGTCTGGGCCACGTTCGAATCGGACACTTGAGCGGAGATGCGTCCTCAGTCAGCGCGGATCGGCTTGAAGGTTACAAGCGAGCGTTAGAGGGACATGGACTCCGTTTCAACAAGGCGCTGGTGCGACCCTGCGGTCTGCTGGAGTCGGAGGGTTACCTGGCGATGCGCGCCTGGCTGGCAAAAGGCGACATCCCTGAAGCCATCTTTGCCGTGAACGATCCTGCAGCTATTGGCGGCATGAAGGCGCTGGAGGAAGTCGGCATAAAGGTTGGAGAAGAAGTGGCGATAATCGGCGCCGGCAATATTCACTACGGAGACATGCTCCGCGTACCGCTTACGACCGTGTCGTGGTCAAGGGCCGAAATGGGGCAACAGGCAGCTCGACTGTTGCTTCGAGCTATGGCCGGCGAATCGCTGCCCTCGAAAGCCCGCAATGTAAGCCTCCCGCCTGAGCTCATCGTCCGCAACTCCTGTGGTGCAAAACCGCTCGCGAGAGCGCGCGTAGGTGGGGCGGCCCGATTCGTGAGACGGTCTTCGCAGGTGTGATCCAGTATCGCGGCCGGAATTGACAAGCAGTTTCACAAGCCATTTTTACGGCCATAGCCCAATTCAGCACCGCCGGAAACGATGTGATCAACCCCGGTCGTGAAGCTTGCTTCGGCGGCGATAAAAAGACACAAACGACCCACTTCTTCGATTGTCCCCATGCGATCCATCAACTGCGCGGCTTCACCATCGGCGCGGTACTGCTGCGGATCGTTCGCGGCGTCGATCGCTTCCTGCCACAGCGGGGTGTAGATGTTTCCGGGAGAAACGGAATTGACGCGCACACCGTGAGGGGCTTCATCTATCGCCAGCGCCTTGGTGAGAGCAGTAATCGCGCCTTTCGTGGCGACATACGTGGCGGCGTGGCGCTGCCCAATCGTCGCAACCAGGCTCGCCATGTTAATGATATTGCCCCCGGTCTGCCTCAGATAAGGGAGGGCGAGCTTGCAAGCAGTAAAGACGCTGACGAGATTGAGGTTGATCAGTTCGCGAAACTCATCGACAGTAAAATCGTCTATCGGTTTGTGAGGCGGATGCCATCCAGCGTTGTTGATTAGACAATCAATTCTTCCGTAGCTCGAGATCGTAGTTTCAATCAGATTCTGGATGTCTTCGTTCCTTCTGACATCGCAGTAGATGAAGGACGCTTCGGCTGGAGCCCGGGCAATCGTTCGCAAGGAGGCCGCAACGGCTGCGCCTTCGTCCTCGTCGTTGCAGCACACGACAACTTTGGCTCCTGCATTGACAAATTCATGCGCGCAGCCCTTGCCAATACCGCTGCTGCCACCGGTGACTATCACCACCTTTTCAGCGTATCGCAAGCCTGTCATCTGGACCTCCGTCGCGTGTAGCTCATTTCGCTCCGTGTTCCGTAGAGGCCAAAGCCGCTCGATTCCCCATGAACCAATCAACTACCCCCGCCTATTTTGGCAATAGTCAGACGATTGGTCCAGACGCTGTCCGCATAAAAATAAAACGGTGTCCGGCCGCCGACTTCGACCGGAGGGGCCACAGGCATTGCCGGCACCACCCCCGCCTGGAGAATGTTACCGGTAAAATAGTACTTGTTATCGGTAACAAAATCAAGTATGATCTCGCAGTCTCGTTGCCGTCCGGCCTCGAGCAAGACGGAAAAGCGCTCTCTGATGCGGCGGGCGGCGATGGGCGGCACTTAGCCTCACTCCCGAGACTGAACTCCGGGAGACGCGGGCAAGAATCAGTCTTTTGTAGAGATCAATAAGGATTGTGCGCAGCGGACGCGCTTCTTGAGGCGCGGTTGTCTCGGATTACGGACGGGGCTGCTGGTCCCGCTTGCAGGACCTGAAACGCATAGCGCGTGTGGTGTCACAGCGGTCGTACTGGCGAGCTTTGCGTCTTCTGGCTCTCGGATTGGAATTAAAGGAGGCAAATCATGCGTTTGCTACAGACAACAGCATTGGTGGTTTTCGTATTATTGACATCCGGTCCATTGGTCCATGGTCAGACGGCGACAGGTGAGGTCAACGGGACCATTACCGATCCGAATGGTGCAGTAATGACGGGCGCGACTGCAATGCTTATCAATCAAGCCACCAACATTGAGCTGCGGACGCAGCCCAATCCAAACGGGTACTTCACTTTCGTCAACGTCAAACCCGGCCGCTACATGCTCCGAGTGGAAGCTAGAGGTTTCAAGACGGCGGAAACATCAGCGTTCGACATCGGTGTGAGTCAGACAGTGACGCAGGACGTTGCGCTAACCCTCGGTGAGGTATCGGAGGCGGTTCAGGTCACCGCCACCGCTGAGCTGGTTCAGCGATCGTCGTCAGAACTGGGCACGGTGATCTCAGAGCGGACGGTCGCGGACCTGCCTCTGAACGGAAGGAACTTTACACAGTTATTGACCCTTACGCCTGGGGTCACTCCGGTCTCCACTTCTCAAAACAAAAGCATCGGCGGAGTAGAGGGGAATGTGGGAATTCCCGGCTCGGGGTTTGTAGATCCTTCTTTCCACGGGCAGCAGAATCGTTCGAAGCTCTATTTCTTTGACGGAATCATCAATACCAACATTCGGGGCCCCACGTACATTGTGATCCCGAACATCGATGCCGTACAGGAGTTCAAAGTAGTCGGACATGATGCCAGGGCTGAGTTCGGCGGCGCGACCGGCGGGGTCATGAACATGGTCTCGAAGTCCGGCGGAAACAGTCTTCACGGATCAGCCTTCGAATACGTGCGTAACAATTTCTTCGACGCGCGCAACAGCTTTGTGGCGGCTCCGGCAACTGGCCCTCCGCCGTTCCATCAGAATCAGTTCGGAGCAGTTGTTACCGGCCCGATTATCAAGAACCGGACCTTTTTTTCGGTTGCATACGACGGCTGGCGCTACAGCCAACCTGGCTCGGGATTGTCATATGTCCCGACCGCAGCCGAACTGGCGGGAGATTTCTCGAATACAAGTCCGAACTTCCGGCGCCAGATATTCAACCCGTACTCGACCAGGGCCTCGGGGAACAACTTTGTCAGGGATCCTTTCCGGTGTGATGCCGCGGGAAATCCACTGCCGGTGGATGCCCAAAAACGCCAGAACCAAACCATCGGAACGCCCTGCAACAAGCTTCCGCCGACGCTGATCTTTGGGCCGATGCAGCAGTTTTTCCAGACGTATGCGGCCACTCCTAATTACTCGGCCGCTGGCGATGTGACGAACAATTTCATCCAGGTCCGGCCGACGACTAACGATTCCAACGGCTATCAAGTCAGAATCGATCACCGGTTCCGCGATGCGGACAACATCTTCTTCCGCTATACGGAGCAGCGGGTATCCGTTTCCACTCCGATTGGGGAGCTCGGGTCAACCAGCGGCAGTTCCGCCGGCAGGAACTACGGCGGCGGCTGGATACACGCTTTCAGCCCGAGCCTGATCCTCGACGTGCGCGGCGGTTATGCCGGCCGGCCGGGTGTGGACTCAGGTCAACAAAACCAGCATGCGGCGGGTCTCGATCCCATGAAGGCGTCCGGGTTTGGAGACGTCGACAAATATGGTGGTCTTCTGGTTACGCTTGCCAACTGGACCAACGGCGGCAACGGCAATTTTGGTATTCGCGGGCCGGCCCTTCGCGAAAATCCGAACTGGAGTCTCACGCCTAACTTGATCTGGTTAATAGGCAAGCACAACATTAAGACCGGATTCTGGTACATAGACGCCAAGCGCATTCAGTTGAACACTTTTCAGACGTATACCTTCAGCGATGAACAAACTCGAAACCCTGCGGTGGCTTCCGGTACGACTGGCTTGTCACTGGCGTCGGCGCTTCTGGGATTCCCGAACAACTTCCAGGCTCAGTTGCCGATCCTGCACGGCGGACCGGTTCAATTCAAGTACGGCGCATGGGCGGCATATGTGCAGGACGAGTGGAAGCTGTCGCCGAGCATGACTCTGAGTCTGGGCCTGCGCTACGACTACCTGACCCAGCCGCAGACGCTGGATGGCCGGCTATGGAACGCGCTCGATCTTCCCAATCGACGATGGATTATCGGAGCAAAGGAAATGCCTCCGCTTTGCAGTGTGGCCAAACACGCGCCCTGTATCCCGGACGCGTTCCTGAACGATGCCCACGTCAGCAACGTGATACTCGCGGGGAAGGACTTCTTCGCCCCTCCTCCAGTGGATGACAACTATGGGCCGCGCGTCGGCTTTGCGTGGGCTATCAATCAAAAGACCGTACTCCGTGCGGGCTACGGGTTGTACTGGGATGCGCTGCCGGCCAGGAGCCAGTACGCGCAGAACGATCTGGAACTTGCGGTCTGGCCTGACGCCACAGCCTTTGCTGGGACTGCCAACGCCAGCGCCAACTTCGTCAACGGAACGGCGGTCAACCTCATTCAACAGCAGGGACTGGGCTTCGCAACGCCGCTGCCGACCACCAATCCATGGACTCCCAGCAACACCTTTGGCGATGACCCGAAGTATAAGGATTCCTACTCGCAGCAGTGGCACCTCGAGATTCAACGCGAGCTGACATCCAGGATGCTTGTGTCAGTCGCGTATGTAGGAAGCTCGAATGGAAGGCTGCCCTACTCGGGCCTTGGCAACACCGCTCGGGCAGCTTCGCCTGCGGGGACGCCCAATGCGACGATAGACGCGCTGCGTCCGATGCCGTGGGTGGCCGCGAATATCAACTACACGTTGAGCAGCGGCTATTCGAACTACAACGCGTTGCAGACCAGATTTGAGCGACGCTTTACGAACGGCTTACAGACCCTGGCGTCGTACACCTGGTCCAAGTCCATAGACGTGAGCAGCGGTTACTTCAACGTCGAGAATGGACCGGGCGGCGGATCGACCCTTCAGAATTTCTATGACCCGAATACGGGGCGCGGTGTGTCGGGGTTTGATGTCACACACTTCTTCTCGTGGGCCACGCTTTATGAGCTTCCAGCAGGCCGAGGGAAGAGATGGTTGCACAGCGGGCCGGCATCGTGGGTTCTTGGGAACTGGCAGGCAAATTACATCTTCCAGACTCGATCGGGCGCACCCTACAATCTGCAGATCACCGGAGATCTTGCCAATCTCAGAGGCAGTGCCCCGGGCAATGCCCCCGGCAACTATCTGCGGCCCAACCTGATCGCCGATCCGTTTGTAGCTGGCCCGGTGTCAGCGAATCCCGACCCGAATTGCCAGAAGACCATCTCGCAGGGTGGGCGGGCCGCGGATCAGATACACACGTCGACGAGCTGGTTCAACCCTTGCGCTTTCGGTATTCCGTCTGGAGCATTCGGAAATCTGGGGCGCAATGTGTTCCGGGGGCCGCACGTAACCAATATGGACCTCTCCATGTTCAAGAGCTTCCCAATCCGTGAGGAGTGGAATCTGCAGCTTCGCTTCGAGGCGTTCAACGTTCTCAACATTCAAAACTGGGACACGCCATCGGCACTCACGGTCAACACCAACGCGACTTCAATCGCTGCCAATGCGGGGAGAGTCACGGGTCTAGCCCAGGGTACTACGCCGAGGCAACTGCAGTTTGGAATAAGGTTCGTCTTTTAGGGTCTGTTGGAAATCCAATTCTGACGAGAGATCAGAAGGATGTGCACTGCGATGTCTCACTGTAGACGTCATCAGCATCATTCATCCGGAGCGGATAGGAAAGCTTTGGATGAATGATGCTTTTTGTCCGGCTTCACCGTAGGTATCATGTCGGGGCCGAGGTTACCTCCTCGAGGAAACCTGATCGCGGAAACATTTCCAGCTCGAGAGGAGGAGAATCATGTCGAAGATCAAAATGCCACTGGGGATGGCAGACGAGGACAAATGAAACCCGATCACATTTCGCGCCGCGAATATCTCAAGCTACTCGGAGCGACGGCGGCAGCCTCCGCCTCTGCCGCTGACCTCTTTGCCCGGACCGCGACGCCGAGCCACTCGACGGTCGATGAACAGACGGACCGCGCTCGCCGCATGCAATGGTGGCACGAGGCGAAGTTTGGAATGTTCATCCACTGGGGACTGTACAGCGTGGTGGGCAGGCACGAGTGGGTGATGGAGAACGAAGGCATTCCCGTCGCCGAATACGAGCAACTGGCAAAACGATTCAACCCCAGGCCCAACGCGGCGCGGGATTGGGCAAAGCTCGCTCGTCGCGCAGGACAGAAGTATATGGTGATGACTACCAAGCATCACGAAGGCTTCTGCCACTTCAACACGGCGACGACCAATTACTGCGCGCCGAAGCAGGCGGCGGGGCGCGACCTGGTCAAAGAATACGTCGAGGCCGCTCGGGCTGAAGGTCTGCGGGTCGGCTTCTATTATTCGCTGATGGACTGGCATCATCCGGATGGTGCGCGATGCGCCCAGGATGAAGCTGCGCGGAAACGCTTCGTTGAATACATTCACACGCACATTCGCGAGTTGATGACCAACTACGGAAAAATAGACATCCTCTGGTACGACGTTTCGTGGCCGCTCGAGGCTCCGGGATGGGAGTCGGAGAAGATGAATGAGATGGTCTTCCGCTTGCAGCCCGACATAATTGTCAACAACCGAAACAAGCTGCAGGGCGACTTCTCGACGCCGGAACAAAGAATACAAGCGGAGGAAGGCGATCGCGCCTGGGAATCGTGCATGACGATGAACGGAAGCTGGGGCTATCATCGCAACGACGACGATTGGAAAACTCCCAAGACAGTCATTCGCAATTTGATCTCGTGCTCGCGCGATGGCGGAAATTATCTGCTCAACATAGGCCCCAAACCTGACGGCTCGATTCCCGAGGAGTCGATCCGAATCCTTTCGACAGTTGGACAATGGATGAACAGGAACGCGCAGTCAATCTACGCCAGCGATCGCTGCCAGCCCAGGCGTTCGAACTACGCGAGCTTCACTCGCAAAGGAAACACCCTCTTTGCTCACGTTCATTTCTGGCCGGGAGAGACTGTGGTCATAGCCGGGCTCATGACAAAAGTAAAATCGGCGAAGCTGCTAGCCACCGGACAAAAAGTCGAGTTCACGCAAGACGCGATGCGCGTGCGTTTCACAGGGCTTTCCGAAAAAGCGCCTGATGATCCAATCACCACCATTGCCATCGAATGCGAAGGCGAACCAAGGCAAGACAATATCTTTGTGCGCAAGGAAAAAAAGCGCGAACAGGCGTAACGTTCAGAGTTCAAGCTTCAGCTTGCTTCCTAGCCTACACGATTGAATCACGCAAGCTGAAGCTTGAACTCTGAACCCGAACTATAAACAACAAGTCCTACATGACCGGACTAGGAAAACCGCTGGTTTGTTCTCTACTCGCTCCGCTTCTGATTCACCCTGCGGGTAAGCGAGACATCAATGCGCAAGCCGCGTCGCCAAGCGCCGCTCGCGTGTTCCTGCTTGATGCCAGTCACCTGCTCGCCACAAAACAACGCATTCGTGATGGCGACAAACACCTCGACGCCGCGTTAACCCAGCTTCGGCGCGACGCCCAAAAGGCCCTGTCGACAGCTCCGCAGTCAGTCGTCTCTAAAGACACAACGCCTCCCAGCGGAGACAAGCACGATTACATGAGCCAGGCACCGTACTTCTGGCCGAATCCGAAGACGGCGGATCATCTGCCCTACATCCGCCGCGATGGCGAGCGCAATCCTGAAATCAATAAGATCTCCGACCATCAAACTATGGACAGAATGGTGAGCGCTGTTGAGACGCTTGCGCTTGACTATTACTTTGAAAGCGATGAAGCGTGCGCAGCCAAAGCCGCGCAGTTATTGCGTGCGTGGTTTGTCGATCCCGCGACGCGAATGAATCCGAACCTCCAATACGCGCAGGCGATCCCGGGCGTGAACACCGGGCGCGGCATCGGCCTGATCGAAACTCGCGGGTCGACACGGGTGGTTGATGCTATCGGACTGCTAGGCGGCTCGAAGGCCTGGACCAAAGCGGATCAGCGGAATCTTGAACAGTGGTTTGCAAAGTTTCTCCAGTGGATGCTCGAAAGCACTAATGGACGCGATGAAGCGGCAGCAAAGAACAACCATGGTACCTACTACGATCTTCAAGTTTCGTCATTCGCTCTCTTCGTGGGGAAAAGGGATCTCGCGATTCATATCCTGGAGACCGCGAGAGCGAAACGAATCGCGACTCAGATCGAACCCGACGGCCGCCAGCCTTTGGAGCTGGTTCGCACAAAGGCGTGGAGCTACAGCGTCGGGAATCTCGACGGCTTGATGTTGCTTGCAACGCTCGGGGAACGAGTAGGCGTCGATCTGTGGAACTATCACACGGCGGATGCGCGCAGTATCCGCCGGGCGCTCGATTACCTTGCGCCGTTTGCGTTTGGCGAGAAGAAGTGGCCGGACCAGCAGATCGGCGAATGGCAGCCGGAGACACTTTTCCCCCTGATCCGCCGAGCCGCCCGCCAGTATCAGGATCAGCAGTACCGAGCCTTGATTAAGAAGGTCCCGCAAGCGGATGCGAGCGACCGCAGCAATCTCATACGTTGAGCAACCCTTATCAATGTTCGTAGTTCGGCCTTTAGGCGGAAGTTTGTATCCTCGTAATATGAATACGGATTACGAACTTCCGCCTAAAGGCCGAACTACGAACGAGCTCGAGGTCGTTGTCGATTCAGAAAGACATCATTCCAGTGACGAACATCACCCGCCGTGAAATGTTGAACCTCGCGCTGGCATCGCCCTTGCTGGCCGCGCTGCCGCCTGTGAGCCTACCTCTGCCCGAAAAGTCGAACGGTTTAGACC
>DATLWF010000266.1:0-14946 GCA_035576605.1 Blastocatellia bacterium
CGCGACCGCATTTACGTCCCCGTTTCCTCTTTTGAAGAGACCGCCGGTCGCGATTCCAAGTATGAATGCTGCAAGTTTCGCGGGAGCATCGTCGCGCTCAACGCCTACACGGGCACGATTCTTTGGAAGGCATTCACGGTCCAGACCGAGCCCAGGCCCTTCAAGAAAAACTCCTCGGGGACGCAGATGTACGGTCCGGCCGGCGGTGCAGTCTGGTCGGCGCCAACGCTTGATCTGAAGCGAAAGCTCATCTACGTCGGCTCCGGCAATTCGTACACCGATGCTGCGACCACTCATACTGACGCGATCATTGCATTCGACATGGAGACCGGCAAGATCAAGTGGTGGAATCAAGTCAGCCCCAAAGACAACTTCCTCGTAGGTTGCCGTCAACCGGGCGTCGGTAACTGTCCTGAAGAGGCCGGCCCTGATTACGACTTTGGCAGCTCTCCGATCTTGCGCATGCTACCTAACGGGAAGCAAGTGATTCTGGCCGGGCAGAAGTCTGGTGTGATGTATGCGCTTGATCCCGACGACAGCGGCAAGAAGCTGTGGGAGGTCAAAGTGGGTAACGGCGGCGCGCTGGGCGGCATAGAGTGGGGTTTTGCAGCAGATTCAGAGAATGTCTACGTGCCGGTTGCCGATGTAGGTGGCGGCGCAGCCCGCAAGCCGGGCATCACGGCATTGAAGATCGCGACCGGTGAGAAGCTCTGGAACGTGCCCGCGCCTCCGGCGAAATGCGGCTGGGGAACGGGGCGTTGCAACAACTCTCAATCGGCAGCCGCGACGGTCATTCCCGGCGTCGTTTTTTCCGGCACTGCTGACGGCCACTTGCGTGCTTACGCGACCAAAGACGGAACGATTGTCTGGGACTTTGATACCGCGGCGCAGCCTTACGACGCCATCAACGGAATGAAAGCAAAGGGCGGGACGCTCGATGGTGGCGGACCGACGATCGCAAATGGAGTGCTCTATACGAACTCTGGTTACGGTCGGCTCATCGGCCAGCCCGGCAACGTGCTGCTTGCGTTCACGGTCGATGGGAAGTGACGATGAACAACAACCAAAACCTACTCTCAGGATTGCGCGTGATCGATTGCGGAACCTACATCGCAGGGCCGGCTGCCGCAACCATTATGTCCGACTTCGGCGCAGAGGTGATCAAGATCGAGCGGCCCCAGGGCGGCGATCCTTACCGGCACCTCTCATTCCTTCCGGGAATGGCCGTCTCAGAACACAACTATTGCTGGTTGCTCGACGCGCGAAACAAGAAGAGTCTCGCCCTCGATTTGCGCGACGAGGCCGGTCGAGAGGTGATTTGCAAGCTTGTTGCGACCGCTGATGTTTTCATCACCAACTACCCGCCTGATATAGCGCACAGATTTCAGGTGCGTTACGAAGATATCGAGCCGCTCAACTCTCGGCTGATTTACGCACAGATCACCGGTTACGGAGAACAGGGCAGCGACGCCAACAAGCCGGGTTACGACGCGACGGCTTATTGGGCGCGCTCAGGGTTGACGGGATTCATGTTCGATTTGACGGTTGCGACCGGAGCAACGCCGTGCGGAACCGGCGACCACCCGGCAGCGCTCGCGTTGTTCGGAGCGATCATGCTGGCGCTGTATCAACGTCAAACGACCGGGCGCGGCTCCAAGGTATCGACATCGCTGATGGCGACCGGCGCGTGGAGCAACAGTTGCCAGATTCAGGCTGCAATGCTCGGCGCCGAGTTCCCACCCAGGCGAACGCGCTTCACCTCGCTAAACCCTCTGGTCAACCAGTATCAGACGCGCGACGGCCTGCGATTCATGTTTTGTTGTCTGGACACCAAGTATGATTGGAGCCGAATCTGCCGCGCGATTGGGCGAACCGATCTGATCGACGACGTGAGTTATGCAACAGCGGAATCACGGTTCGAAAACGGAGAAGCAGTAGTCGCGCTGCTGGATGAAGCTTTTGCAACGAAGGATATGGCCGAGTGGCAAGTGTTGTTTGACGAGCACAGCATCATCTGGGGCCCGATCCCGACCCTGGACCGCGTGGCGGCCGACCCTCAGATGAAAGCGAACGGCGTTTTCGCGGAGTTTGATCATCCGCAACTGGGCAGCGTGCCGACTGTGAACAATCCGATCAACGTGAATGGCGTCGCAAAAGAAAAATCGCAGCTTGCTCCCGAAATAGGACAACACTCGGTGGAAATCCTAAGCGGGCTTGGCTATGAAGCGGAGGCGATAGAAGAGTTGATGCGTCGTGGTGTGATCGTTTCGCCTCCATGATCGAGTAGCTACCAGCCAATCCGTGCCCCCGGACTTCTGCCGGAGTAATGAATGGAATCACAGGTCAAGGTTGATCTGACCCTCGACGATTACGATGAGCGCGGGTGCGCAGCCAACATCGTCGTCGCTAATCAAGCTCGGCTCAACATCCTGAACAGTGAGTTGATCCGGCGACTGACGGAGGCGGTTAAGAGTCTCGCTGACAACGAGCGGCTGCGAGTGTTGATTTTGACCGGCGCCGGCGACCGGGCTTTCATCGGCGGCGCGGATATTGACGAGATGGCCGCGCTCGACAAGTCGTCCGCACGCGATTTTATTTCGCGGCTACACGAAGCCTGCGCCGCGCTCCGCCAATTGCCCGTGCCAGTGATCGCCAGAATCAACGGATATTGTCTCGGTGCGGGTTTGGAGATCGCTGCCTCGTGCGATCTGCGAGTCGCCGCCGACCATTCCACTTTCGGGATGCCCGAAGTCAGAGTCGGCATTCCCTCGGTCATCGAAGCCGCGCTCCTGCCGGGCTTGATCGGTTGGGGAAAGGCTGCCGAGTTGATTTACACCGGCGAGTCGATTTCGGCGGCTGAGGCTCTCAGTTGGGGACTGGTGGAGCGGGTCGTCCCTCACAACGAGCTTGATTGCGCCGTGGAGCAATGGACGCAAGCGATTCTGGAAGGCGGGCCGTGCGCGCTGCGTCTGCAAAAGTCGTTGATTCGCGAGTGGGAACGCCTGCCGCTCGATCGAGCAATCGAGCGCGGTATAGATTCGTTCGCGGCGGCCTATGAGACGGACGAGCCGAGGCGATTGATGGAGAGATTCCTGACGCGCCGCCGGAGGTGAATGCCTGCAGCCCTTAGTGATTAGCTTTGAACACGTGCTGGCTCATCCGCGGTCGGCCCGTAGATTGACGGGACTCTTGCACCGGCCAATCGCAGGTAGACAGAGAATTGGCCTCGATGATGAATCTGATCGTGCAATTCCGCCCACATGACCTCGCGCACAGTTAACTGATGACCATAGAAATCCGTCACCCTGTCCATCACTTCGTCGTCGGCCTGAGCAATCTCGTGCTGAACTTCGTTGTGAATTCGATTAAAGACCTCGAGCAGGTCCTTCAGGTTGTTCGGCAGGCTTTGAACGGCGTACCCTCCGATTGGCTCACCGCGGAGTGCCGCGCCGCAAACATATTCTTCGGCGATGAACGTCCTGATCAATTCCCCGGCGCTGCGCGATTTTTCCGCAGGTCTCATTTCGAGCTTATCTTCGGGATACGCTTTCAATACTCTCATAGTGGTAGCGAATTCGAATGCCCGAACGTTCAGGATCTGTTCTCTTGCTGTTTGGTCCTTGGATGATTTCATAGTTTTTCCTGCTTTGTCGGTTCACGTCGACTCACCCGCGTGTGCTAACGCTCAAGCAGCCACCGCCCTTCGTAGACTATTTCCGCAGACGCGGTGAGCATCACCCGATCATCATCTCGCCAGTCGACTCGAAGCGTGCCACCTTCGGTTCGCACCCGGACAGCCCGACCGGTAAAGCCATTCAATGCGGCAGCTATCGCTGAAGCGCACGACCCAGTGCCCGACGAAAGCGTGTGCCCGGCGCCTCGCTCCCAGATTCGAATCTCGATCTCATCGCGCGAGATCACACGCGCGAATTCGACGTTCACGCGGTCGGGGAAGATCGGATGATCTTCGATGAGCGGTCCGATTTCTTCGAGGTTTACCTCTTTCAAATCATTCACGAAGATAATGCATTGCGGATTTCCCATCGACAAACAAGTCACTTCGAGCAGGTCGCCTCCGAGGTGCAGCGGGTAACGCACCACGTTTGCGACCGCCGGAGAGATAGACATCGGCACGGCTTCGCTCGAAAGGTCCGGTCTTCCCATATCAAACTCAAACTCGAAGCGCGAGCCCTCGCGTGCTAATAATCTGCCGTGCTTTACACCGGCGGCGGTGGCGATTCTGACCTGAGGTTCGTTCCACAGTCCCGCGTGATAAAGATAAGCCGCGGTGCAGCGGGTGCCGTTGCCGGACACTCCGGCTTCGCTGCCATCGGCGTTGAAGATGCGAGACCCAAAGTCCGCGTCCTCGTGTCGAGCACGGGTGACGAATACGATACCGTCGGCTCCCACGCCGTAGATACGCTGGCACATCTCGCGCGCCAGCTCGCTCGCGGAACGCAGGGTGGCGACGTCTTCCACCTCGATGATCAGGAAGTCGTTGCCCATTCCCTGGGCCTTTATGAATCTGATATCACTCACTGGGCTTTGACAAATTGACCGCCGACCGGAGACGACCGCCGACCGAGAGAGCCGACGGTCCGCGGTCGTCGGTCCCCGGTCGTCTAGCGCGGTCGTCCGTCCTCGGTCGGATCAGAAAGGCGGCATCTCAGCTTCTTCGAAATTCGAGAACGCGCGCAGCTCGCGGAAGCGCGCGTTGATCTCGTCATATGTCAGGTGACGCAAGCGCTCGCATCCGAACTCTTCAACGTTGAACGAGGCCATAACCGAGCCGTAGATGATACCTCGCCTGAACGCGGCTTCATCGATTGCGTTGGTAGCCGCCAGGTATCCCATAAAGCCTCCGGCAAAGCTGTCGCCGGCCCCCGTAGGATCAAAAACCTCTTCAAGAGGATAAGCCGGCGTTGCAAAGTAAGAGTCCGCGGTGAACATCGCCGCGCCATATTCTCCTCTCTTGACGACTAGTCTTTTCGGACCCATCGAGAGTATGCGGCGCGCAGCTCGAACGAGGTTGGCTTCCCTGGCAATCTCTCTCGCCTCAGCGTCGTTGACGACCAGCAGATCGACGCGCCCCAGCATCTGACGCAGATCGTCGGGCGTGTTGTTGATCCAGTAGTTCATCGTGTCGGCCGCGACCAGCTTCGCGGCCACCTGCTCGCGCACCTCGACCTGAAGCTGCGGCTGGATGTTGCCGAGGAACAAATAAGGCGTCTCTCTCGCGCGGTCAGACAGCTTTGGCTTGAAGTCGGCGAAAACGTTCAACTGTGTGTCACGGGTGTGTGCGACGTTCAGGTCGTAGCCGTATTCGCCGCTCCAGTGAAAGCTACGGCCCGGCACGCGCTCGAGGTCGGAGGTGTCGATCTCGCGTTCGAGGAAGACGGCTTCGTCCGCCGGTCCGAAATCGTCTCCGACTACGGCGACCACTCGTACGTCAGTAAAAAAGGAAGCGGCGACGCTGAAATACGTCGCCGAACCACCCAGTATTCGATCTCTTTCTCCGAAGGGCGTCTTGACCGAGTCAAACGCGACGGAGCCCACAACCAGAATCGGCATTTATCATTCACCTGTGTTGGACCGTGCGAGGGGGAGACGGGGCGAAGGGGCGAGAGGGAGAAGGGGAGAAAGGGCGAGAACCAGCCCCTGACCCTGTCTCCCCCCTTCTCCCTGTCTCCCTTTCTCCCCTTGTCCCCTACTCCCCATCACTTCTTTGTCGGTTCCACGTTGAGTTCATCGAGCCGCGCGCGGGTCTTCTTTGCGAACTCGCTGTCGGGATAAGCCTTGAGCAGCTTGTTGTAAAAGTCGGCAGCCTTCTCGTTCTTTCCAAGCTTCATGTAAACTTCGCCCATCAGAAAAACGACCTCGTCCATCCGTGAGAAGTCGGGATAGGTGTCGATTATCTCCTGAAGCCGGTCGCGGGCGCCTTCGTAGGCTTTTCGCTTAGTCACGTTCCATCGCGCGACTTCGAGGTTGTGCTTTGCGGCGATTTCCATCGCAGCGTCGCGCGGCGGTTCTATTGGCTTCCCCGGTCCCTGTGCAAGACTCGCCGAACCACACAAGGCCAAAGCCACGAGCGCTAAAATGAATGTTAGGGCAAAAAACTTCATGCCGGACATTGTTAACACCTCTCGTTCAACCAACGTACTTTCCAATAATCGCCTTGAGCCGCTGTTTCGTTTCAGGCGTGATTTTCTCAGGAGAAGTAATGATAGCATGTCGAAGAGAGTCGCCACATTTGCACGCGCGCTGTTTGGTCGCGAGCTGAGCGACTGCGCTTGCGATCAACTTCTGTGCGTTCTCGGCGTTCCGGTTCAAATACTCAATGATCATCTCAACCGTGACTGAATCGTGACCCGGATGCCAGCAGTCATAATCGGTTACCAGAGCCATCGTCGCGTAGCAGATCTCCGCTTCCCGCGCGAGCTTCGCTTCCTGAAGATTGGTCATGCCGATGACCGACATCCCCATCGAGCGATAGGTTTCCGATTCAGCCCTGGTCGAAAACGCGGGGCCTTCCATACAGATGTAGGTGCCGCCGCGATGAATGTCGATTTCTCTGAGTTCGGCTCTGGCAGCCCGTTCCAGGGTGTCGACCAAATCGCGGCACACCGGATCGGCGAAGGTCACGTGTGCTGCTATCCCCCCGCCAAAGAACGTCGAAGCCCGCTGGCGAGTGCGGTCAAAGAACTGATCCGGGAACACGATGTCCGTCGGCTTTAGTTCTTCACGGAGCGATCCGACAGCGCTCGCCGAGATGATCCGTTCGACGCCGAGCATCTTCATCCCGCAGATGTTCGCGCGGAAGGGTATCTCTGTCGGCAGGAGCGTGTGACCGCGGCCGTGACGCGGCAAGAAGGCAACCCGAACTCCAGCGAGCGTGCCGATGAAAAACGCATCCGACGGATCACCGAACGGTGTCGACAACCGGACCTCTTCAACCTCGGTGAGCCCTGCCATCTGGTAGAGCCCACTTCCACCGATCACTCCGATGTTTGCGTACGGCACTATTGCTTCCTCTCATTAACACCCCTCTTCAGAGGGGTGATTTGCGGAGCGCGGAGCTCCGAACTGTTTCAACAGTTTCACCCCTCCACAGGCGGCAAACCGTTAAAACGGTTGGGACCGAGCGGTGGCTCGCCGACACCCAACTGAAGTTGGATGTTAATGAAAAGGCCGCTATCGAATTGAATGTTACAGGTCACTAGTTCTCTTCAGGCTTGCCGGCCTGACTGGCCGGCCCCACGCTTGAAGTCTGAGGCTCACTGGCCATCTTAGGCGTAGTGTCAAAGTCCTCCGGCACCACTACATCGCTTTTGGCTGCGATGTCGTTGATTCGGGCCTCGAGTTTCTCCTGCTTCAGCTTGTCGACTATCTGCTGGCGCACCTTCTGGTCGGTATCGGGCGAGGCAGCCGCTCGGCGCTCTTCGAGTTTGATGATGTGGAACCCAAACTGAGTTTCGACAAGATCGCTGATCTCACCTGGCTTGAGTGCGAACGCAGCCTTATCAAACTCGGGGACCATTTTGCCGCGAGCAAAGAAGTCGTACTCGCCGCCCTTATCTTTCGAGCCCGGATCGTCCGAGTTCTCCTTTGCGAGCTTGGCGAAGTCTTCACCCTTACGCGCGCGTTCCAAAAGATCCTGCGACTTCTTGCGCGCCTCCTCTTTGGTGAGTGCTTTTGGCTTTTCCGGCGCCTTCTTATCCTTGCTGTCTTTTGTATCCTTCGCGTCGCTTTCGTCCTCGGCATCCGCCTTGGGCTGCGTGCTGACGAGGATGTGACGCACGCGGATTTCATCGAAGTCGGCCTGGTGATCTTTGTAATACTGCTCGACGTCGCCGTCTGCAACCAGCTTATCCGCATTCTTCTGAAGCTCGCCCAGGTAAGCGCCCGCAAGCGCCTGGCTTCGGGTGAGCAATATCTGCAATCTGGTGAGGTCCTCGCGGTCCAGCCCATCTTTGCGCGCACGCTCGGCGATCACCTTGAATTCACCGAGCTGTTTCTTGAGTTCGTCGCGCTGCGGTCCCTGCGCTTGCTGCGCTGCGCGAGGATTGCTTTGAAGGAAGTCATCAAAGTCCTTCGGGTGACTGACGTAATAAGCGCTTATCTCTTCATCGGTCGCCTTCGCATCAGGGTTCTTCTTTCTGTAGGCGTCGTTCAATGCCCGATCGACTTGAAAAGCCAGCTGCGTCTTTAGATCGGGATGCTCAGCATAGCCCTCCTGCTCTGCCACCTGAGCGACAGCCAGGAGTTTTTTGATGTCTGCAACGAGTTTCTTTCTTTCCTCGGGGTCGGAGGCGATCTGTTGCTGCTGCTGAGGGGGCAGCAGTTCCTGAAAGATAAGTTGCATATCGTGCGCAGTGAGCTTGACCGTCTTTGGAGTTGAAGACGACCTTTGTAAGATGAGTCCGCCAATTCCGATTGCGAAGATGAGCGCGACGACAGCGATCACTTTTCCTGATGACTTCCCACCGGACCTGCGTACTGGTGCCGACCCAAGAGTCGTCTTGATCTCAGGACTGACCTCAGGAGTGACCTCAGGAGTGATCTCAGGAGTCACGTGACCCGCCGAGGGTTCAACCTGGTTTGTATCTTCAGAATCGTGTGAATTAAGAGTCATTTATTCTCCTCGTGATGTTCTCGCCTTCTCGACCAGCTCGACCAGAACGCCATGTGCGCTCGCCGGATGCAGAAAGGCGACAAGTTTTCCCTCAGCACCGCGCCGCGGATAGCCATCCAGCAAACGGACACCGCGCGACCTGAGTTCATCTATTTTAGAAGCGAGGTCGTCAACCTCGTAACAAATGTGATGCAAGCCCTCGCCGCGACGTGCGATGAAGCGGCCAACCGGGGTTTCCTCTGAAAACGGCTCCAGCAACTCAATTCGCGACTCGCCTAGCGGAAGCAGCGCCACGTGGACGCCCTGGTCCTCGATCGTCTCAGTCCCCGCCAGTTCGAGCCCAAGCGCCTCGCGATAGAACGCGAGAGAGTCTGATATCGACCGAACAGCAATGCCTAGATGATCGATCTTCATAGTCAGTGGTCCGTAGTCCGTGGTCCGTAGTCCGTGGTCGGTGGTCCGGGAGTCCGTTGGATAACAGCCACGGACTACGGACTACGGACTAATTCCCAGCCTTGCAATGATTTCATCAACAACCGAATACGGGTCGCGCTGACGATCGGCGACCGCCATTGCCATCTCGCGCAGCTCGTTTTCGGTCACGCCTCTGGTCATAGCAACCTTTAACAGTCGTTCGCGCAGCAACTCGATTATCCTGTACTCGGCTGTGAGCGCTCGCCTGCCGTCTGACTGCTCGCGATGCTCGCCAATGAACCGTTCATAACCTGCGATCGCCGCAGCCAGGGCGTCTGTTCCACCGTTTTCGGTCGCTACAGTCTTAATTATTGGCGGCGTCCAACCATCGGGCCGCTCCGAGATCGAAAGTAACATCTCAAGTTCTCGCTCGGTCCTCAAGACGCCTTCGCGGTCGGCCTTGTTTAAGGCGAAGATGTCGCCAATCTCCATTATTCCCGCCTTCATCGCCTGCACCCCGTCTCCCATCCCCGGCACAAGCACGACGACGGTAACATCAGCGGCCTTCACTATATCAACTTCATCCTGGCCGACGCCTACTGTTTCGATGATGACCTTATTATACCCGGCAGCATCCAGTATCGCTACCGCGTCAACTGTCGCCCGCGCCAGGCCACCGAGGTGTCCGCGCGAGGCCATACTGCGAATGAAAATCCCTGGATCGGTCGCCATATTCTGCATGCGTATGCGATCGCCAAGCAGGGCCCCCCCCGAGAAAGGACTCGAAGGGTCGACCGCAATGATTCCCACTGTCTCGCCGCCGGCGCGATAATGAGCTGCGAGCCGGTCTACAAGTGTGCTCTTGCCTGCGCCCGGCGCCCCGGTGATGCCGATGACCAGCGCTTTGCCGGTGTGAGGAAAGATCTCCTTGAGGAGTTGAGGCGCGTCGGCGCGCGCATCCTCAACTGCGCTGATCGCGCGGCCGATAGAGCGCTTGTCCCCCGCAAGAATCTTCTCTGACAGTGAGTTCATCAATGAAACGTGAAACGTGAAACGTGAAGCGTGATTCGTGAAAAAGTGATTCGTGAAAAAGTGATTCGTGAAAGGTGATTCGTGAAAAAGTGATTCGTGACTACCGAAGGGCTGTATTTTCCTTTCACGGATCACGTTTCTCGTTTCACGCATCACGTTTTACGGATCACGTTTCACGCCTTCAAAATCTGGCGCGCGATTACCGTCCGTTGTATCTCGCTAGTGCCCTCGCCGATCGTGCAGAGCTTCGAATCGCGCCAATACTTTTCGGCCGGATAGTCTTTGATGTAACCGTACCCGCCGTGTATCTGCACTCCCTCTTCGGACACACGTACCGCGACTTCGCTTGCGTACAGCTTTGCCATCGACGATTCCTTTGTCGTTGGTTTGCCGGCATTCTTCATTGCCGCTGCGCGATATGTCAGCAGTCTGGCCGCGTCGATCTGAGTGGCCATATCAGCCAGCTTGAACTGTATCGCCTGGAACTCAGCGATGGATCGTCCAAACTGGTGACGCTCTTTCGCGTACTTCAAGGCCGCTTCGAATGCGCCCTGCGCGATTCCAACCGCCAGCGCGGCGATCGATATCCTTCCGCCGTCCAGCACCTTCATTGCCTGGATAAAACCCTGGCCAGGCTCTCCAATCAAGTTTGAATTAGCAAGGACGCACTCGTCGAAGACCAGCGCGGCCGTGTCGCTGGCGCGCATGCCGACTTTGTTTTCTTTCTTGGCGACTGAGAAGCCCTTTGTTCCTCGCTCGATTATAAAAGCCGAGATCCCGTGCGAGCCGGCCGCTCGATCCGTGATTGCCAGCACTACCGTTGTCTCGGCGAACGTTGCATTGGTGATAAAGTTCTTCGAGCCGTTCAACACCCACCCATTGGCTCGCCGCACCGCCGTCGTACGCATCGAGCTGGCGTCCGAGCCCGAGCTTGGTTCGGTAAGACCCCACGCGGCAAAGCTCTCACCCTTCGCAAGCGGCACCAGGTACTTTTGCTTTTGGACTTCGTTTCCCGCGATGTAAATGTGTCCCGCGCCAAGTGAATTGTGCGCGGCAATCGCGAGGCCGATCGATGGATCGACGCGGGCAAGCTCCTCGATGATCGTCGCGTACTCGACGTAGCCCATCCCCGCGCCGCCGTACTCTTCGGGAAACAGGACTCCCAGGATTCCAAGCTCGGCAAACTTGGGCCGGAGCTCAACAGGGAAGTGTCCTGCTTCGTCCCATTCCAGGACGTGAGGCTTCAGCTCGGCTTCGGCAAACTCGCGAATTGTTCGCTTGATCTGTTGCTGGTCCTCGTTCAGTTCAAACTCCATCGTGCCTCCACGACTCGACGCAAACCCGCGCCTGACACCCATCTGTCAACGACCGGGGGCTGGTGCGAATTGAACATTCTACACGCGCGGAAGGGAAAAATCATGCTTGACAGCCCGCAGTAAACTGAAGATCCTTAGCGCTGGAAGCAATCCGGCCTGGGCGAGTTCACTTCCCATCACTTCTCTCGAGGTCATAGGAGGCGCATGGATATTGAAGGCACTATGCAGTTCATTCTCGACCACCAGGCTAAGTTTTCGAGTGACATAGCTCGAATAGAATCGGTTCTCCAACGAACGAGTGAGATTCTTACGAATTTGGCTGAGCGTCAGAACACGTCGGAGCAAATAATCCAAGAGGTGAGGGAAACGATGTTGGACGTCGCGAACGCTCAGGAGCGCACCAACGAGATTCTCGCGACTCTTGCGGAGCGGCAAGTGGCCACCGACGAGATTCTCGCAAGCCATGCGGAGCGGCAAGTCGCTTTCGAAGAAGCAAGACTCGCCACGGAAGAAGCGATACGCCGGCTGGCCGAGCGCCAAGCGACGACCGAGGAGAACCTCAACGTCCTGCTCTTAACTGTGGAGCGTCACATCGCAAACCACAACTAATCCGAGCATCACCTGACTCTTTTCGGATTCCTGTCTCGTGGGAGCGGCCTGGTCTTTGTGCGGCGCGGCTTTGCCTCTTTCGGTTTGCGATGTGTCTTTGCGGGAGGAGCCTGGAAGAATCGTTTCACTTCGCTGCTCGTGAGCTCCCGATGCTGACCTGGAGCCAGTCCTGCGTCGGCGACGTGCCCGATCCGGACACGGCGAAGCTTCACGACTGAGTGCCCAATCGAATCGAACATCCGCCGGATCTGCTGGTTCTTGCCTTCCCGCAACGTAACCTCGTACCAGTTGTTGCCCGCCTCCCTTGTGCGGTCGATCAAATGAATCTCCGCCGGCGAAGTGCGAGATCTGCCTATCGCGATCCCTCGACGCAGCCGCTCGATCTGAGCTTCGCCGGGCGCGCCTTTCACCTTGACGTGATAGACCTTCTCGACGCGGCCGCCGGTGGTCAGCAGGTTAGTCAGCTCGCCGTCGTTTGTAAGAATGATCAATCCTTCCGTGTTGAAGTCGAGGCGGCCCACCGGATGAAGCCCGCGGCGCGCGGACGGCGGCAGGAGGTGAGCGACGAGCGGGCGGTTCTTTGGGTCAGAGGCTGAGGACAGATAACCGCGAAGCTTGTTGATGAGGATGTAGCGCTTCTCCTGCGCGCGAAGTGAGATTATCAGCTTGCCGCGCACTTTGATGTGGTCGCGTTCCGGATCGGCTTTCGAGCCAAGCTCGGTGATGCGCTTGCCGTTGACGCTGACTTCGCCGCGCACCATCATCTCCTCGACTGAGCGCCTCGAGGCGATGCCTGCGTTTGCGATTATTTTTTGAAGGCGTTCCAGCATAAAAAGACAGCTAGCATAGAGTTTAGTCTCCGTGTCCGGTCGATACCTTCTTCAACTGGCGGACACGGGCCCTGACACAGACTAAAGTCTATGCTACCTCAACTCGTCATCAAGTCCTCGAAGTCCTCGAGGTTCGGAAGCTCAGACAGATCGTTGAGCCCGAAGTGGATCAGGAAGTCCTTTGACGTCCCATACAACATCGGCCGCCCGACGACCTGCTTGTGCCCCTTTGCGACAATCAGCCGCCGGTCGAGAAGCGTCTTTATCGCCGAGGTCGAAGTCACGCCGCGGATCTCAAGGATCTCCGGAATGGTGATCGGTTGCTTATAAGCGATGACCGCGAGCGTTTCAAGCGCGGCCAAGGACAACCGCGCAGACGGCTGCGACTTCAAATAGCGCCTCACATATTCGCTGAACTCCGGCCGTGTCGTTATGCGATAACCGCCCGCAAGCTGCCGCACTTCGAGCCCGCCTCCGCGCGCGTTGAACTCCTCGGCTAATTGATCCGTGGCGGTCTGGATGTCAAGGACTGACTCGCCTTCAAGAAGCGTGGCCAGCTGCTTCACGCTGATCGGCTCTTCCGAGACGTAGATCAACGATTCGATGATTGGCTTTAGTTCGTCAACGGTCATAGATCAAAAGAGTGAAACGTGATGAGTGAAACGTGATTCGTGAAGCGTCATTCGTGATGCGTGATGAGTGATCGGAACTGGGCATCAGTTTGCAAGTCGCGAATAACGTTTCACGCATCACGTTTCACGTTTTACGGATCACGTTTCACGTTTCATTATCACAATGTCTCCGAATGTCTCGGACTGCGTCAGTCGAATGACCAGCCCCTTCACCAGCTCGAGCACCGACAGAAAGATCAATACCATCTCGCGGCGCGACCGAGCGCGCTCGAACAGCGCCCGCGCGCTGACCTCCGCCGAGTCGTTAAGCATCAACGTGATCTCAGCGATCTTCTCGGCCATCGTCATCTCATCGCGGGCGATCTCGATTTCGCTGATCGCTCGGCGCCGATCCATCACCTCTTTGAATACCTCGAATAGCTGAAAGACAGTCGCGGCGACTTCGGGATTGTCCGTGTCCTCTTCCATCGAAGCGCGGGTGAAAGCGGCCGCTTCCATCATCGCGCGCTGATGAAGCACGTTGGCGGCGCCTTTGAATTTCTGATGCTCGAGCAACTGGTACACAAGTTCGTTGCGCGGATCTTCGATCTCTTCTTCAGGTGCGTCCGGGTCGCGCGGCAGCAACATCTGTGTCTTGATGTGAATCAGCGTCGCGGCCATCACTAGAAACTCCCCGGCTACGCCTATGTCCAGCTCCTGCATCGCGCGCAGGTACTCGAGGTACTGCTCGGTGATCCGTGCGATTGGGATGTCGTAGATCGAGACCTCTTCCTTGCGGATCAGATACAGCAACAAGTCGAGCGGCCCCTCGAACATCGAGAGCTTGACCTTGTACTGATCCGTGGTTTCGGCGAAGTCGGATTGAGCGCCGTCGCCGTCGATCTCTGACTCTTTCGTCAATGCTTCTTTCATGCTTATCAATAACCGAACTTACGGTTGCGTCGTCTGCCGATCCAAAAGCCTAACGCTCCGAGGCCAATTGTCCCCAAGCCGGATACGCCGAGGACGGCCACGCTTCCAAGCCATCTGGGCAGGTGGGAGTCCATCACATCGCCCACGTAATCGAACCCAAGAAGAGCGCTCACAGACCAGACTCCAGCAAACAGCAATGCCAGCCCAATAGGCAATAACCGTTGTCGCTGACGACTCGGTCTTGCATTGGGGTCAGTCGCCACAGCAAGACAGGTCAAGCTCCCAACAAGAACCAGAAAAAAGGGAACGAAGATCAAAATCATCTATCGCCATCCCAATTCGAAATTCTCTCAATCCCAATCCATCTTGATCGCCCGGCGAACCTCGGCCATCGTTTTCTGCGCTTCGAGGCTTGCGCGGCGCGAGCCATCCTTTATCAACGCTACGACCTGCGAAGGGTCATCGCGAAGCTGTCGGCTGCGCTCGCCGATTGCCCCGTAACGCTCGATGATCGAATCGGCCAGCGCGCGTTTACGATCTACACAACCGATGCGGGCGTTACGGCAATC
>DATLWF010000267.1:0-10637 GCA_035576605.1 Blastocatellia bacterium
CAAAAAGCAGCAGCGAAGAAATTCGATACTGATCCTCGCGACACCTCGACAACCGATGGAATGGCGGCTCTGCTTGAGCGGATCTACCACAAGGATCTATTGAAGCCCGAGAGCGCCGAGCTGTTGCTTGACATAATGCGGCGGTGCCGGACCGGCGAAGCGCGCCTCAGGGGTCTGCTTCCACAAGGAACCGAGATCGCGCACAAGACCGGAACGATCGGCGGTACAACAAACGATGTTGGTATCATCACGCTGCCGGATAGCGCCGGGCACGTAGCGATAGCCGTCTTCGTGAAATCATCGGAAAAGGAAGCATCCGCTCGCGAACGAGCGATCGCCGAAATCGCCCGGGCCGTGCACGATTTCTTTCTGTTCCAGCCTCGGGCTGCTTTGTGAAAGAGCCTTGCGGCAGAGGGGCTGATAGACAAAGCTCGCGTTGATTAGGCTCCCGGTCCGGGGCCGCGGTTTCCAGGCGTGCCACGGCCGGCTTCGAGACCGGCTTTTCTTCATCGAGCCTGAATCCATTTCGCTAAGGCGGCCGTAAACTAGGTTTGAAACCAGGAAGAGTCCAGCGTTCTCATGCGGATTCTTAATCTTAACAAATCGGCATTGCCTGGTTTCTTGATAGTGTGTGTCTCGGCTGCTATCGATGCGGCTCACAGGAGGAATCGAAACAGACCGAGCGTCTTCGAAGGGCTGCGGCTGCGAGGCCGCTGGTGATTAATCAAACAAGAAGGAGAGTACAAAAGGTATGCGTAAGAGTTTGATGGTAGTTGCGATCGCGGCGGTAGTGGCAGCCGGATGTCTCAGCATTGCATCCGCTCAGGAAATGAAGATGAAGTCGCTTTACTCCCGGCTGGGTGGGAAGACGGCCATCACCGCCGTGGTGGATGAGTTCGTTAACAACTGCGCCGGGGACAGCCGAATCAACAAGTTCTTTGCCGACACCGCCAAGGACCCTAAGCGGCTTGCGAAGTTCAAGAAGAACCTGGTTGACCAGATTTGTCAGGCATCGGGTGGGCCCTGCAAGTACACGGGCAAGAGCATGAAGGCAGCTCATAAGGGCATGGGCATCACCGATGCGGACTTCAATGCGCTGGTCGAGGACCTGGTGAAAGCGCTCGACAAATTCAACGTGGGCACGACTGAGAAGAACGAGCTTCTTGGAGCGCTCGGCGGGATGAAGGGCGACATAGTCGGACAGTAGATCAAACTTGAGTTAGTACTTCCGCCTGAAGGCGGGACTCTGAACCATGACAGGAAACTGAAGACGCCTGCGGAGAACGACACGCTCAGCAGGCGTCAAAGTTGTGATCAACGCCCGAAGATCGGCTTAGAACGAATACTTGAGCGCAAACTGAACGGTGCGCATTGGCACGCGAGTGTCGGTAAACAAATTATTGTTCTTAACGGACGGTTCGAACGCGTATCCTCCGAAGAAGAGTTGATGAACCGGTATACCGTAGTTGGCGGCGTTAAACAGGTTGAAGAATTCGGCCCTGAACTCAAGTTTTTGCCGCTCGGTGAACCTGAAGTGTTTATTGACCGCGAGATCAACTTTATTGACGCCGGGAGCGCGATATGTATTGCGCGCTGCGGTGGTGACATCCTTAATCGGAGGATTCGCCGTCGGATCAGGCTCAACTCGATCGGTGAGGTTACCGTCAAGATTCAGGTCGCAGCAAAATAGGACCGAGTAGGGCTGGCCCGTCTGGAAGGTGCCAATGCTTGCAAGTTGCCATCCGCCAAAGACCTTGCTCTGCGCAAAAATCGGCAGATCCCAAATGAGACTGTAGACGAAGCGATGGCGCACATCGAAATTAGCACTCTCACGTTCTGCTGTGCGACTAAAACTGTTCTGGGGCAAAGCGCGCGTCCCCGCCAGATCGAATATGTCAGAGACATCATCGATGGCATGCGACCACGTGTAGGCCGTAGTGAACTGAATGCCCCGCGAGAATCTCTTGATGAGTTGAAGCTGCAGAGAGTGATAGGTGGAATTGGCGTCAGACTCAATCGAGGTGAATGAGCCGAGCAGCGGGAATGGCCTCAGCTTAGACGCATTGATGTTCGGCGGCAGGCTGACGCCGGAGAGGACTGGAAACTTAAAGTTCGGAAACAGCTCGCTGACCGCTTGAGCGGTGATGCCGGTGACAACCGGTATCGCGTTCGGTCCCAGGTTGGGTGTTGCAAATCTCAGCAGATGAACTCCCCGTGTTCCCACATAGGCGGCGGACGCCAGAAAGTCCTTGCTGAATTGATGCTCTACCGTAAGCGCCCAATGCTGCGAATAGGGAGTTACCAGATCATTCGCAGGAAGGACGAATCCGGGTCCCGCAGCAACATTTGTAAACAGGGCCGCCAGAAGCTCCGCAGTAACCGGGCTGCCGCCCGCTTTATTCAGGTCAAGTTTGTTCAAGGTTCCAGGTACCGCAAACACTACGGCTGGATTTACCGGAACAAACGGATGCGAAAGAGCCACGCTGCCTTCAGGATCATTAACGTTGAACAGGGTATTGAACCCTCCAAGGTTAATGGTCGAAAAACTAGGGAAGACATTGCGCGATTGACTGATGACCGCGCCCAGAATCTGGTCGTAGTAGATGCCGTAGCCCGCTCGAATCGAGCTCTTCCCATTGCCGAAAGGGTCCCAGGCAAAGCCGATATAGGGCGCGACATTGTTTTTGTCCGCCCTGAATATCTTTGTGCGCCCGCCAAGGAATTGCTCAAAGCCTGACACTGCGGCGCCGCCAAGTTGAACTGAAGTTGCGCGCTCTAAAGCCTCAAACGCCTGCACCTCCGGCGAATTGAAAGTTGATTCTATGCGGCGGTCAACTTCTGTGGGAACCGTGTTGAGCTCATACCTCGCTCCTACCGTCAGGGTGAAGCGATTGCTCACACGAATCTGATCGCCAAGGAAGAAGTCATTCTGCCAGTATCGCAAGCGTATCTTTGAATCATTGACGCCATTCGTCAGGGCCTGAAAGAACCCCGTCGCCGCGCCGGCGGCAAGATAATCGCGACCTATGTAAAAACATGCTGCGTCAACACAGACCGGACTGCCTGTCTTTCCGCCTATTACCTCCGGCAGCCTCCTGCCAACAGCGAGGGCGAGCCCTGCAATATCCACCGCGCCGCTGAAGACCGCGAGTGGGCGGGAGTTCCTGTCGAGAAAACTGTCCAGGTGAGACTGACGGATATCGACGCCGGCAGTGATTCTGTGCCGGTTCAAATTGAAGATAAGAGTGTCGGCGTACTGGAAGAGATTGTTGGTTCGCCCTTGCGGGAAATTGAAAACATCTACTCCAATCGTACTATAGCCGGAGACTTCAACCTGACCCAAAGGACCGGTGCCTGTATTTGTGAGGCCGGGAATCGGGCCGAACCCTCGCTCCGTATCGGAAGTTGGAACGGAAACGAATAGCGGGTGCCCCGGCGTAGAAGCATTAAACAGAAGCGGGGCATTCAAAAGGAAAGGTACGTTCGGGAGCGATGCAGACGGGACAAGAAACGGATTACGCACTTCTTCAAACTTCAGGTTCGTTCTGCCAAATGAGAAACGAAACTGGTTTGCAAGGCGAGAAGAGAGAGCGCTGTTGAAAGATAAAGCAAAATTCTGCGTCCGAACCAGAGGCTCGAGCGAGGAGAAGATCGCTTCATTGGTCACAGGCAAAATCGTATCGTCGTCTGTGAAGTTATAACGCGCGGTGAGAGTATGATCTTTGCCAAACGCCTTGAGGTTGTGATCCAGCTTCCCAGAGAAAATAGTCCCGTCAGCACTTGCGGGAAGAACCTCCGTGTAGGTGTTGCCGCGGTAGGGGCCGTTGACGTTGTTTGGAAATGGAAAGAGACTGATAAAGGAGTTGCCTGTGAGCGATGTCGGAAACGCCTGGCTTCCATTAATAACAACTCCGCTGGCTCCTGTTCCGAAGAGGCCTCGCTCTGCGACGGTTGGAACAGCGAAATGCGCCGTTTTGGACGCGTTTATGTCCTGGTGCTCGGCCGAGATGAAGAAGTGCGTGTTCCTGCTCAGAGGTCCGCCAAACACCCCGCCGTACTGAGCGCGAGTGAAAGGGTTCTTACCGGGCTTGAAATCGGGAACCGTCAGCGGCGCGAGGTTCAGATTGACTTGCTGCCCGTTAGAAGTCACAACAGACGTCGACCCCGCCGGCACGTACTCAAACGGATCCCGCGCGCGCAAACGGCTATCGGTTAAGAATCCATAGAGCGTTCCATGATAGCCCGCGCCGCCCGATCGAGAGACCGCGTTCACCTGGGCGCCCATGTTTCGTCCGTATTGCGGCTCGGGAAGAAGGGTCGAGATTTGAAATTCCTGCAGGCTCTCGATTGATTGCGGCACAAGCGAGGTGAATCCCTGACGCCGCACGCCGACGTCTTCATCATTGTTATCCGAGCCGTCGATCGTGAAATTGTTCGAGCGGCTGCGCAATCCATTGACGGAGAACTGGCCGGTAGTTCCGACGCCCGGCCCGATCCCCGGGCCCACACTCGTGCCGATCGATAACGGAGGAAGGGCGACGCCTGGAACCAGGAACGCCAGGTCATCAAAGCTGCGGACGCCGGGTAAGGGAAGGGCCAGCAAGAATCTTTCGTCAAAGTTTCCGCCTCGCGTAGCGTTCGAAGTGTTCGCCAACAGGGCAACATCGGACTCATCAGTTGTCGAGGCCGGCCTGGTTGGGGGGAGCGTCGTTGGTTGAGCCGCAGGGGGCGGCGTCGGCCGTGGCTGAGTCGCTGGCGGTCGTGTTGCCGGAGGAGGCGTCACTGGCGGCGGAGCGGACGCGCCCGCTCTTCTCAGAATGATTGGCGGCGGCTGGTCCGCGCGCTCGGTATTAGTGATATGAATCAGAAAGTTGTTGATAATTGAATTTCTCGGATCAGAATCATTCTCGTAGCCCTGCTTTTGAGCAGTAATTCTGTACCTGCCGGCAGGGAGGATTCCGACATAATAGATGCCCTCATCGTTGCTGACAGTTGTGCGCTCGAGCCCGATCTCTTCGTGGGTAACTGTAACAACGACACTTGGCAGAGGATCGAGGCTCCCGCCGTCAAACACGCGTCCCTGGATAGCTCCAGTGTTCTGTGTTTGCGCGCTTGCATTCGGACAGTAGAGGGAGCCGTTTGAAAGAACCATCAGTAGACAAAGAACCTTCGCGCCTATTCGGTACATGAAATTCCTCCTGTGCTGACCACTGCTCGTTGATAGACTTCAGGAGGCTCGGGGTCTCCTGAGAAGCTTGACATCTCATTGAATAAGATCGAGATCAGGGAGATCGCTCGATTCGCGACTTAGGAGGATAGCACGGCAAAGTTTGAGCATCAATCCGCGGATCAGCCGATTGCCAAAGGTACCGGATATTTACTTCGCGGGAATTATGCTCACGAATTGAATGACAAATTCCTCTCCGTCTTTTGTGCCAAACCCTATCCGCCCGTTAGAAAAAGTGGAATCGGTCGTGAGACTGAATGGCTGAGGCTGGGTTGCTTTTGGGTTGCTCTTCACTTGCAGATAGTGTTTTATCTGCGGCCCGCTTGCCTCGATAATGATGTGAAACTTATCGCCCGGAACCCCCAGGTTTTCCGGGACCTGGAATGTTTTGAGGAGCCTTTGCTGACCGTTCTGGTAAAGATATGTCTGGAACCTGTTCGGCGATGAGGTACCCGGTCCAGTAAGCTGAAAGAGGTAGCAGGAGTTTTCATCCTGCCCGCGGAGGACCCAGACCGCGCCTTTGGCGTTGCCAAAGGTCAGGTCAAACTCCATCCTGAAGTCTTTGTAGCTTGTATCCCTTATCAGCCCGATGCCGGGGCCTTGCACTTTCAACTTGCCGGAACTTGCTTGCCAGGTCTTTGGCGCAGTCCAGAACTTGAGTCCTTCGTCGAAAGTATCCACAAACTCGGGAGAGAAGACGGTGCGATTCAGCGCTAGTTTTATCTCGGCGGGTCCGGCGCTAAAGGTCTGGGCCTTCTCGGCCGTTTGATACTCATTTTTCTTCGCGCTTATTTTGTGCTGGCCCGGCGCGAGATTCGAAATCTTAATTTCGCCCTTCTCGTTCGCGCGGCCGCCATAATTCTCGTCGATGTAGATTTCGGCTTCGGGCTCTGTTTTGACTACGAGGCCGACGAGCGCGGCTTTAAACTCCGCGGCAACAAACATTGTTCTGCCGCCCTCTACCTGCACGTCTTTGCTCCAATCAGTTTGATTCGGTTGTATGACTTTCAGCGTGTGCCGGCCCGCGGATATGTCCGCGAGTTCAATTATCTTGTCATCTTTCTTTACGCTCAAGCTCGCGGGCTTTTGATCGTCAATCAACACCGTCGCGTTCGGCTCAACCCCTCCTATCTGAATCATGCCCACGAGCGAAGTCAGTTCCACCGGCACTGCCTCGTCGTTTTCTAACTTGATACCCGAGACTTTCTTGGGAGAATAGTTCGCCGCGCTGACTTCAATGTCGTACACGCCCGGCGGTAGCTCTGCGCGGAATTTGTTATCGACGCTCTGACCCTGTACGGGCCTTAGCGCGGCGTCGCGTGGCTTGACGACCACGCTGGCTGGAGTGTTCGTGAGAACTATCAGCACACCCTTCGGAGGTTTTGGGGGCGCCGTATCTGTCTTTACAATTGGGGGCGGAGCAGGCGGCTGAATCCGCCGAACAGCTATATCGGTGTATCTTCCGGTCGGATACTCTTTCAAATAAGCCTGGTAGTCGGAAACATTCTTACTGTTTTGGATTCTGTCCCAGAGTGCGTCTTCACTGGCCCGCCTCGCGTAGCTCGCGTTCTTTCCGTTTGGAAAACTCTTCAGATAGTTTTTGAAGTCTGCCGGGTCCTTGCTGTCCCTTATGCTTTCCCACAGAGCTTGCTCGGCAAACATGCCGCTCGGATACTTCTTCAGGTAATCGCGGAGAGCAGCCGGATTGTTCTTCGATTGAGCAATTTCCCAATCGCTGCGTTCGACGGCAGCGGGATCAATGATCGCCACATTCTCCGCCGCCGCGACCTTTGAAAGCACCAGGTCGCTGGCTTTGTAGCCTTGAATAACGGCGTATGGCTTTTGTATCTTGCCCGTGCCCAGGTCGAGTCGTATGCGCTTCGGCACCTGGTCCTGCAGGTAAGTCAAAAGGCCGCTGAGCGTTACCTCGCCCTTGTCATTAGCCGCTGCGCCCTTCAGCCCTTCGACGAGCGCCCACGAAAAATATCCCTGTCTCTTCTCTTTGTATTCGTACGCGCGGCTGCCTACGTCTGTCGCATAGAGGGTGGCAAATGCCTTTACTTCGGAGTTACGTTCATCAAAGTTGAAATGCTGAGTGAACTTGTTGGTGAGCTTGTTATCAGCATCGCCGCGTCCGGCCGACGGATCATTCCGGCACGCATCGAGTATCATTACCACTTGCCCGACTCCGGTCTCGGCGATGCGCTTTCGCATATCATCGACGTTGATTGAACTCTGTTCGAGAAGGGAGACATCGTTGCTGAGTTCGGCATCCGACGGCAACAGGTAAGCCTGGTCGCCACGCTCTATTCCATGTCCGGCGAAGGCGATCAGCAACAAGCCGTCCTTCGGCACCGCACCGCGCATATTCGACAACTGTCTTAGAATCTTGTTGCGCGTCGGTCTTCGCTCTGCAGGCTGATCTGCGGTTAACAGCCTGACCTGGTCTCGCGGGAATCCCGCGTACTGGACCAGCGCTTCGACAATTGCCTTGGCATCGTTTGACGCCCCCTCGAGCTTGTTGATCTGGGAGTCCTCGTATTCATCTACTCCGATAACCAGCGCGTACCGCTTGGCGCCGGTTGGTAGAGATTCAACTGGTTTCGTGGGCGTGACTTTCAAGCCGCGGCCATCTTTTTGAGTCTGGGCTCGGCTGATCAGCGCACCATTCAATGCCGGACAAATGATGATGACAATCGCGACAATTAAGATATGGTAGCGAGAACACAAACGGCTTCTTTTCATACAAACCTGACTGGGTGCCTTAAGCTTAGCAGCCCCACTAGTCTATCATACGGGGCGGTCCACATTAAGGTTCTTTGGCGCTCTGTCTCAAGCGGCAACTCCCGTCAGGGAGGTAGGCGGGGTGGGTTGACTCAGAGCAACAATCCACATAATATCGGCGCGTTCAATTCGCAGCAGGTGAGTGTTCAAGTTAATCTGAATTGCATTATCTGGTTTTTGATAGTGCGTAACTCGGCTGCTATCGATGCGGCTCAGAAGTGCGAATCGAAACGGACCGAACGGTTCCAAGCAAGCGGCTTCAAGGCCGCTGGTCTTCAATCAACGACAAGGAGAAACAAACCTATGCGTAAGAGTTTAATGGTAGTCGCGATCGCGGCGACGGTAGTGCTCGGAGGTCTCAGTATTGAAGTGGCCTCTGCTCAGAAGAAGGACGCAGCGAAGATGGCGAAGCCGAAGTCGCTCTACACGCGACTGGGAGGCAAGAAGGCGATCACCGCCGTCGTCGATGAATTCGTTAACAACTGCGCTGGAGACTCCCGCATCAACAAGTTCTTCGCGGATACTGCTAAGGACCCGAAGCGGCTTAAGAAGTTCAAAGGGAACCTGGTTGACCAGATTTGCCAGGCGTCGGGTGGTCCTTGCAAGTACAAGGGCAAAGACATGAAGACAGCACACAAGGGGATGGGCATCACCGACGCGGACTTCAACGCGCTGGTCGAGGACCTTGTTAAGGCGCTGGACAAGTTCAAAGTGGGTGCCACCGAGAAGAACGAGCTTCTCGGAGCGCTCGGCCCGATGAAGGGCGACATCGTCGGGCAGTAACAGTCGAACAGGTAGGCAATCCGGGGAGATCAAAGCGCCGGTGCTCCGCGCTTTGATCTCCTCCTTTTCGTTGGCGTCATCGATCGGGATGCCGCGGGAACTTGACGTAGGGCAATCTGATTCCGCGAACAAAGACTCGGTCGCTGCGAATGTCCAAAGGGGCCTCAAACCCGGCGCTTCCCATCGCCGAAATCAGATCGTCCTGATCCACGCCGTCGCCGCTTATCCCGATCGCACCCGCTAGCTTGCCGTTCTTGAATAAGGGCACGCTTCCCGGAAAGATTTGAATCCCATTCTTCAGACTCAAAATGCCGGTGCAGTTTTCGGGACTGAACGCTCCCGTGGTGACGAACTTCCCTATTGCGGCGAGCAAAAGATCGAGCTGCAGTCCGTCGTTGAACGGGCTGAAGTCCGCAAAGGGAACCGAGAACGGTCCGTTCTCGGTGTCGTCGATTCCGTCCGGGTAAAAGGGACGTTCGAGAAAACCTTCCGCACGGTCGGAGAACGCGACGGAGCCGTCAAGGTTGACGCCGTCTTTGTTTGCGGCGTCCACGTAGCGCCCCATTCCTCTTGAGCGAAGTTCGGCGCCTGCGGTCGCTTTGCTGAAGAACGCTGCCGTGCGGGCCTTCTGCACGCACACATCGAACCCGAATATCGGGGCGTCGATCGTGCTGAAGATTCCCAACACGTCGCCGTTAACGTCGACAACTGAAATGTTAACTTCCGCCGCGCTATTCTCAGGCTGCCGGATCGCGGCGCGAGTAATGAAAGCCTGATGAGCCGCTTGAGTGATGATCTGTTGCACGTCGCTCTTGCTCAACACCGAGCCGCCACTGAACGGAAAGAACTTGCCGTTTACTACTCGGCCAGCCGGAGCGGAAGGATCAATGCTCACGACGCTGAACATTGACGGCTGTGCATCCCTGATTCCAGGCGCTAATGCCCCAAGGGTCAAGACCTGTCCGCGCAGTTGATCGAAACCCGTCGTCTGAAGCTGCGCGGGCATCGGCGTGTTGACGAACGGGAACCTGATGCCGTTGACGACAATCTTGTCGCCTTGGATCTCGGGCGGCGTTTCGAAGCCGCGAGTCCCAGCGCGAGCCACGAGTTCCTCGACAGGTTGATCGTTATCGGCCGGGTCGGGGTCCAACGTGTAAACGCCATCGCCTTCCACGCCAATGCCGCCGACCTCGAGCCCGTTCTTATAAAGCGCAATTCCTCCAGGATCGGCGGAGAGACCCAGCGGAGCGCGAGCGTTGATATCGCTGCAGATAAGAAGCTGGGAAAACTGAACGCCGAACAGCGGACCACCTGATTGAAAGTTGACGCCCGGAGGGAAGTGCTCCTGCACGATGAAACTTGCGGTGCGGCTGGTGAAGCTGTGCCCCTGGCTGCTCAGAAACGCCCCGGTCACCGCTTTCGAGATGGCGGCAAGCGAAGCCCCGTCAGCTACCGGCAGCGAGCCCAGGCGCAGCCCCTCGAGTCCACAGATTGGATTGTTAATACTGTTGCTCTTCGCACACCGCGTCCCAACGCCTATCGTTATGTCGTTTCGAGCGCCCGTCATTCTGAAGATGCCAAGGATGTTGCCTTCCTTGTCGACAACAGAGATGGTCGCTTTGAGCCCGCTCGCCTCGCCCTGTGCGACGGCTTGCGCGATTATCTTCTTAACGTCATCCGCCGTGAGCCTTTTATCGTCGGTAGCGCTAATGATCAAGTGAACGGTCAGAGAGACGCCCCCATCGGGATTGGTGACGGTCACATCGACGCCGTCCGCAACATCGGCTTCGGCGACGTTATTCACGAAAATCTTACCGCCGCCTTTTACTTTCACGCTGCCGAT
>DATLWF010000268.1:0-11898 GCA_035576605.1 Blastocatellia bacterium
CGCCAGACTTCGGAGCCGCTGATACGCACCGCGCGGCCCGTCCCACCTGGACCGGTATTGGTTCCCACGAGAGTCCAATGAAAGATGGCTCCGTCATTCTGCAACACGACGTCATCCAGCAAGACTTGCATATCCGGGAAATCGGTCATGAATCCCTGCGCCACCTGGGTGATGGCATGCCGGCCTACGGCTGGAGCGTCTTCGTTGACGCTCAGCGAGCCACTCTCCTCATAAAAGGCGGCCACGCTGGCAGCATCCTGACTGCACCAGGCAGCGGTGTACGCTTCGGCAAAGCTGCGAAGTTTTAGCACATTGTTCTGTTCCATCTGATCACATTCTCTCTTCTGATTTCGTAAGTACCAGTCGAATAGGTGGGGTGGCCTCCCGTGAGACGCCCAACAATGTTGCTCGCGCGTTACTGCGGCAGTCCTATGCGCCGCATTAGTTCATCGAATCGCGGGTCGGAGCGGAGGCTGTCCATGTGCGCGTCCGTCTTGAAGTAAAATGCCAGAAACCCTGACCGGTCTGCGTAGGCTCGATCGAGCCAGTCGAATGCCTGATCCTTATCTCCCAAGCCTGCATAAATGACTGCAAGGTTGTATGGCGCGACGTAGCTATGCGCCGATGTATCTTTCAATTGATCTATGATCTTTTTGGCTTCCGCTCTTCTGCCGGAGACCGCGTAGGCGTGGGCAAGATTTGACCAATTCTCGGCATTGTCCTTCTCGAACTCAACCGCGCGCTGAAACTCTGCGATAGCCTCCGGGAATCTCTCTTTTTGCTCATAAGCTCGGCCGAGAAAATCATGGGCATACCAGTAAGTCGCGTCGAGCTCGATGCCGTTACGGAGTTGCTCAATCGCCGTGTCGGGCTGTCGTGTGAAAACCAAAATCGATCCCACGAAGAGATTGGCTTCTGGCGAGACTGGATCGAGCTGCTGACCCCGCTTCGCTTCGGCGAGGGCCTGGTCAGTTCGCCCCATAAGCACGAGGTACCAGGAGTAGTATCCGTGGGGCCGCGGATCGTTAGGATTCAGTTCAATTGCTCGTTTGAACTCTCGTTCCGCGATGGCCCAATCCCACTCATACCAATGGGCGGTTGTTGCCAGTGAAAGGTGAGCGTCGGCGAGCGTGTCGTCTATCGCCAATGCCCTCTTGGCAGCCTCTTTGGCTTTGGGCCCCGCTTCCCTGGGAGGCGTCATCCAATCTCCCGCGTTATTGTAGTTGAAAGCCAAACCGCTGTAGGCCAATGCGTAGTTTGGATCTATTCCAATGGCCTGATTGAAGTAGTCGATACCTTTGCTGAACCCGTCATTGGTGAATTTGGATGTGTAATAGTTGCCCTTGAGGTAAAGCTGATAGGCTTCAGAGTTCTCTGTCGAGCCCCTCTTTAACTTTTGCTGGTCCTCTCCCGAGAATTGTGAGCGCAACCGCTGAGAAACCTCCCGGGCGATGTCGCTCTGCACCGCCAGCAGATCGGCCAGCTTGCGGTTGTACTGCTCGCCCCAAAGCTGTTTGCCGTAACGAATGTCATCAAGCTCAACGCTGATCGTCAGGTTGTCGCCTCGCTGCACAACACGGCCTGTGACCACGGCGTTGACGTGCAGTTCGCCGCCGGCCTTTTGCGGATCGATCACTTTGTCTTTGTAATGGAAGGCGACGCTGCGTGGAATCACTTTCAGATTAGGCAGCCGGGTCAAGCTGTTGTTGATGCTTTCCGTGAGACCGTCTGAAATGTAGTCTATCTCAGGGTTGTTGCTTTGATTTTCGAACGGCAAGACGGCGATTGATTCGATTGCGACTTCGGTGTTGCGCGCGTGAACGTAAAAGCCGGCGCCGATAGCGGCCGCGATAAGCAGGAAGGCGGCGATCGTGGCAGCGAATTTGTGCCGCCTGATTTCAGAGACAATGTATTCGGCGCTTGAGACTGGCGCAGTGATTGCACCGTTGGCCGATCCGGTGTTCCCTCCGCCGCTCCTGGCTCCCGTGCCCGGATCTGTCGTCGTCTCGCTTCTCGCAGGGGGCGCGGTCGTATCAACCCCGGAAGCTTCCAGCTCACGCCGGAGTTCTCGCAGCTCGATGGCCACATCCTTGATCGTTTGGTAACGATCTTCGCGATCTTTCGCCATGCACCGCCGCACAATTCTCTGCAGATGATTTGGCGCATTTGGACGGAAGTCGCTGATCGGTGGAACCGGCTCACGTATGACCTTGTTGAGCGTATCAATCGCGTCCTGGCCGGCGAAAGCTCTCTGGCCGGTCACTGCCTCAAACAGAATGCAGCCGAATGAAAAGATATCCGAGCGCTGATCGATGTCCTGGCTCTTGCCCTGGGCCTGTTCGGGCGACATGTAGCCAACCGTGCCCATTACCACACCCGGAGCGGAGTGTTGCTTCATTACTTCGGTAGGTACGTTGCTGTCCTCGCTTTGGTCGAGACCCGGACCTGTTTCAACCAACTTGGCCAACCCGAAATCGAGAACCTTCGCGAATCCATCGCGTGTGATCATGATGTTATCGGGTTTCAAATCGCGATGCACGATTCCAGCGGCGTGAGCCTTCGACAAACCTTCAGCGACCTGCTGCAGTAATCTCAGAAGCTTGTTGAGTTCGGTTCCTTCACGGTGAATTGTCTCCCGCAGAGTGACACCATCGACGAATTCCATCACGATGAAGTGCGTCCCTTCGTGCTCGCCGATCTCGTGAATGTGCGCGATGTGCGGATGATTGAGCGCAGCGGCGGACTTCGCTTCGCGAACGAACCGATCCATCCGATCATTACCAGAAGCAACATCTGCAGGCAGGATCTTCAACGCGACTTTGCGATCTAGCTTTGTGTCCTGCGCGAGATACACCTCGCCCATCCCGCCTGCGCCGATCCGGGAAACGATTTCGTAGTGACTTAGCCGAGTGCCGGGGTTGATCGTCATTTCTTCAACTGAGCCGTCCAGTTCAGCACCACGGTGATCGGCATTCCAGATGTCGGTGTCATCAATTCTTCTCCGTTGGAACGCGCCTTTTCAATTCGTCAAACAGATTCAACACGACGTTCAGTTGCTTCGGAGCGGGGTCCTGATCGGCTGCTTTGATCATCAACTGCCGCTGGCCGTCAGGGGCGACATAATGCGATATCCCGGGAACGTTAATGAAGTACGCCTCAAACATGACGCGAGGCGGATCGGCGCTGAAATCAGGCTTCGTCCGAACCGTTGCAACCATCCACTTCTCTCCGTTGCGATAGAACAACTCTTGACCGTTTGATGACCAGACCGGTTCTTCGCCGCCTTCGGTAGAAATCTGCCATTGGCCGCCCGGCCCGGGGTAGGGCCGGACGTACACTTCGTAGCGGCCTGACTCATCTGATGTGTAAGTTATCCAACTACCATTGGGTGAGAAGGATGAGAAGAATTCTGAGAACCGTGTGCGAAGAAAAGGCTGGGGCGTGTGGTCACCTTCAACTGGAAGAATCCAGATGTCTCCTGCATCGTTCGCGTTCCACTCTATCATCGACAGCATCTTCCCATCTGGCGACCAGGATTCAGGACCCTGCCCGTTTTCGGTCGTCGTGAGCCTCACCTCTGCGCCGCTTCCGTCAGCAGCCTTCCAACAGATGCTTCTCTGCGCGTCCCGAGCCGAGGAATACGCTACGCGCTTTCCGTCGGGCGACCACACTGGGCCGATGTTGTGCCCGTCTACTGTCAACCTGAGGAACGTGCCTCGCTCGAAATCGTAGATCCAAATATCATCCTTCGCGCCTGCCACGCCAATCGCCAACCGCTTTCCGTCGGGTGACAAGTTGAAACCACCATAGCACTGAGTCGGCATCGTTGTCGGGGTAACCTTGCCCTGACGATCAACCCAAACCGGCTTGCCAACCCACCCGGAAGAGCCGGGTACATAAACCACCGTTCCTTCCATCGAAACGCTGACCTGTGCGCTTCCATAGGTTTCACCTCTGATGCCTTCGACGATAGCGACCGCCGGGCCAGTCACCTTCTGAGTCTCCAGGTCAAATGGCGCAGCCATCAACGATCCGGCCCGAGTAAAGACCAGGTGACCACCGGGGAGGTAATGCGGGTTGCTACCTCCTTCAAGCACGATACTCCTCTCACCGGTATCCAAAGACAGGACCTTGATCTGAGCATAATCTGGATTGCTACTTACATTGACAGAGTAGAGCAACCTTTTTCCGTCTGGAAGAAGATGGACTTCGGTGATCTGATCACTAACCGGCACAATCTGGGGCGAACCTCCTTTTGCTGAGATCCGCCTCAGCACGCCGCCTTCCTGATCCCCAAAGAAAATCGTGTCGTTCGGTCCCCAGTTTGCGCCCACTGGGTTCCTGGCTTCGCATAGTGTCGCAGGCTCGCCGCCTGACAGAGAGACCTTCTTCAACTTGTTATCGGCGAAAAAGGCCACCCACTTGCCGTCAGGAGAGAAGAACGGATTGTAAGCGCCCTCAGTGCCCGAAATCGGCTTTGCTTCGAATCGATCGAGTGGTCGCAGATAGAGCTGAGCTGCGCCATTGTGAATAGCAACATAGACGAGATTAGAGCCGTCAGGCGATATCGCAATGGCAACTCGGCCAATCGCCAGCGGGGTGAATCCGGTAAGGGCCAAAGGCTCACTATCGGGGAGTCTAACGGTCAATCGTTTCGGCTGTGATATGCCGGTCGCTTCCCGCTGCGCCCGGCCGAATAAGAAGAAATATCCTGCGCTTGCTGCAATCACGCCAAGAATGAGCCCCAGTAGCGGTCCTGCTGCTTTGTGCGAAAGCTTACTGCGAGTCGAAACAGGAGCGGCAGCTTCGGCCTTCGACCCGCCTTCCGCAATCCACTGCAGCGCCAACTCGACATCGTGCGCGGTCTGCCAGCGATCATCGGGATCTTTTGCCAGGCACGTTTTAACCACTCGATCTAATTCAGGTGGCGTCAGCGGTTGGATCGCGGAAATCGGCGGGGGATCAACCCGAAGAATCGCGCCGATAATACTTGCCTGGCTCTTGCCGGTGAAGGCCCGTCTGCCGGTCGCCATCTCATACACAACAGCGCCGAATGCGAAGATATCAGTCCGCGAATCTGCATTGAGTCCTTCCAACTGTTCGGGCGCCATGTACTGCAGCGTGCCTATTATCGAGCCTTCTTCAGTCAAGCTGGGGAGTTCGGTTGGAAGCTCGGAAAGAGCAGTCCGGCCCTTTTCCGATTCAGTGGTGAGAAGCTTGGCCAGCCCGAAGTCGAGCACCTTCGCCCCCGACTTTGTGAGCATTATGTTGCCCGGCTTCAGATCACGATGGATAATCCCTGCACGGTGAGCCTTATCCAACGCATCAGCTATTTGAATCGAGTACCGCAGCGCATGCTCTAAAGGAAGGGGGCCTTTCTTCAAGCGGTCAGCCAATGACTCGCCCTCGATGAGCTCCATCACCAGATAATCGAGCCCGTCCTGATGGCCAACGTCGTGGAGCGTACAGATGTGCGGGTGATTCAGACTGGACACGGCTCGAGCTTCGCGTTCGAATCGCTGCCGCTGTTCTGGGTGTGAAGCCAAATGATCCGGCAGGACTTTGATCGCAACGACTCGATCCAACCGAGTATCACGAGCGCGATAGACTTCACCCATCCCGCCCGCGCCAAGTGGCGCCAGGATTTCGTAAGGACCAAGGCGAGTATTTGGCGTTAGCGTCATCTGGTTCGCTGCATCTTACAACAACCTTTACTTCTGGATCCTGCCATCCGATTTTTGTGTCGGCGACAACGCTCATGTTGTGGCGTAAGCTACTGTGGAAATCCGATTCGACGCATCAGGTCAGTAAAACGCGGATCGGAGCGTAAGCTGTCCACCTTGGGGTCCATCTTAATCCAAACCAGCCACCACGAACGCTCTTGATATGCCTTCTCAAGCCAGGCAAACGCATCCTCTTTTTCATCCAAGCCGGCATGAATCAAGGCGATCCAATAGGACGCCACGTAGCGCGCCTTTGATTGCTCCTTGAGTCCGGCGAGCAACTTACGCGCTTCGTCTTTGCGCCCTGATTTCGCGTAAGCATAGCCGAGGTTGCCGATAGGGAGCGGAGTCGATTCCATCGCTTTGGCTTTTTGTAATTCTTCAATGGCCGTCGAGTAATCTCCTTTTTCGAATAGAGCCTCGCCGAGCGCCATGTGCGGCAAGAAGAAATTCGGAAACATCTCCACGGCTTTGCGCGCCTGCGCGATTGATTGGTCGTACTGACGCGCGAGGTAATAAGGCAGGCAGAGATCAACATTAATAGGTGGATTTACGGGGTCAAGTTGTTGAGCCAGTTTCATCTCCGCCACGCCTTCCATCGGTTTGCCCGTCATCGAGAGATACCAGGCATACTGACGATGCGCTTCGGCATAATTCGGATTCAACGCGATGACCTGCTTGAAATCTTCTTCCGCGCCGGCAAAATTCCAATCGTACTGAAACTTAAAGTTTGCGAGAGTCGTGCGAGCTTCGGCCAGCTTATCGTCGATGCCTAATGCCGCTGCAATGTCCTGCTTGGCTTTCGGCATCGCTTCGTTCATCGGCAAAGTCAGGTCCCCCATAAGAAAGTAACTCTCTCCGCGCGCAGCGTAGGCGAGCGCATAACGCGGGTCCAACGCAATGGCATTGTCGAAGAGCCGAATCGCGCGGTTGAGGTTTTCTTCAAATCCTTCGTTGACGTAATAGCGTCCCTGAAGATAGAGCCGGTACGCCTCCGCGTTTTCCGTATAACGCTTCGTGACCTGTTCCTGCTGTGCGCCGGTCAGACGCACGCGCAGCGTATCGGTAACCTGCCGCGCAATCTCATCCTGCACGGCGAAGATGTCCGCAGCCTTGCGCGTATAATGCTGTCCCCAAAGTTGGCTGTTGTTCTGCGTGTCCATCAACTCGACGCTAATACCGAGCGTGTCGCCCTGCATGAGAACCCTGCCGGTTAGCAGCGCTTGCACGTTGAGTTGCCGAGCTACTTGCTGCAAGTCCGGCGTCTGATTTTTGTAACTGAAGACTGAACTGCGCGCGATGACCTTGATATGCGGCAATTGTGACAAGCTGTTAATGAGCGACTCGGTTACGCCGTCTGAAAGATATTCGGTGTTCTGATCGTGCGTCATATTTTCAAATGGCATGACGGCGATTGAAGCAATGGTCCTCGCGTTCGAGGAGCGACCGACGAAAAACCAATAACCGATTCCGATAGCCAGGAGCACGACCGACAATGCGAGAGCGGCACCGCCTTTGTGCTGTTTGATTCCGCTGATGATATATTCCGCGCTTGAAACGGGAATCGTGCGTGGACTAGTTGAGCGTACAAACTCGGCGCTCGTACTCGCGCGCGAGGGTGAAACTCGAACGGTTGACTCCGCGACTTGACTGCTCGACGCGACGGCTTCGGCTCGCGGCGGCAAGGAGCGTTCGAGTTTTCTCTCGAACTCCAATTCCTGCTTCAGACTCTTCAGATCGAGCTGCATGTCTTTGATCGATTGGTACCTCTCGTCTCTATTCTTGCGCAGCGCCTTCGCGACAATACGCTCCAGTTCAGTCGGAACTTCCCGGGCGTAACGAGCAAGTGGCGACGTTTCTTTGTCGCTGAGGAGTGACGCCAGGATTTCGTGAGTGTTTGAGCCTTCAAATGGCGGCCGGCCGGCGATCATCTCGTAAATCAAACCACCGAGGCTGAAGATGTCGGTGCGCGCATCAACCTCGAGACCACGGGCCTGCTCCGGCGACATGTAAAGCGCCGTGCCCATGACCACGCCAGGCTCAGTGTTGACAGCAGCCCGCGTTGGCGCCTCCGTCTCCACCGACTCCAACGGCAATCGCTCCATTAGTTTCGCGAGACCGAAATCCAACACCTTTACGATGCCGTCGCGGCGAAGCATGACGTTCTCAGGCTTTATGTCCCGGTGAACGATGCCGGCAGTGTGAGCGACGGACAGAGCACTCGCAATCTGCCCGGCAA
The DNA here is from genome assembly GCA_035576605.1 of Blastocatellia bacterium. Lineage (GTDB taxonomy): Bacteria > Acidobacteriota > Blastocatellia > UBA7656 > UBA7656 > Onstottus_A. Next base: position 7,963 of record DATLWF010000268.1, read on the forward strand.
CATCGAGTACTTCGCCGAGCTTCATCGATTCCTTTCGACTGTGTACGCGCAGCGTCTCACCGTCGATGAACTCGGTCGCGATGAAAAGAACGTTATCCGTTTCGTCAATCTCGTGGATGGTGATGATATTCGGATGATTCAACGCCGACGCCGCTTTTGCTTCCTGCACAAAGCGTCGCATCCGATCCTGGTGTGAAGCGACTTCCGCCGGCAGAATCTTCAGTGCAACTTTGCGATCGAGTTTCGTATCCTGGGCCAGATACACTTCTCCCATCCCACCCGCGCCGATCTTTGCGCGGATTTCGTAGTGGCCGAGTTTTGTGCCGGTGGCGATCGTCATAAATGCTACAGGCGACTATCCGACTAGAACGAGTCTCGGCAAGCTCGGCTCACTTCAATCCTTCGAGCAAGGATGCCGGCAAGACTTTGATGGCAACATCGCGATTGAGCCTGGTATCGGTAGCTCGATACACCTCGCCCATCCCGCTGCGCCGAGCGGACCAAGGATTTCGTATGCTCCAAGGCTGTGTGCCAGGTTGAAAAGCCATCAGGTTGAGTTGCCGAGCGGGAGAATATCAGAGCACTGGAGCCGAGAACAAGAACATCACTCGGTGGCAAGAGCTGTATCTAGCGGGCTCGACCTCGCGTTTTCGGTGTGTGCATGGAGTGCTAAGCGAGGGGCGCGTCAGGCGCGTGGCTACGTAGGGATTCCAGGTAGTGGGTCAGATACCCCACTACCAGACCTCCGCGAGAGCAGAAACCATCTGGACTTAGTGTATACTCTTCGCCGAACAGACTAGTCGCGTGAATTGTAGAGCGAGAGGCTTTCCATCCATTTGCTTGGCAATTACGTGGATGTAGCCAAACTCAAAGCAGGAGATAAATGAATGAACAAGAAACGTTCGCGGTCGAGTAGATGTTGCCTCTTAATTTTGGTGGTAATGATTGCATGCGCGCCGACAGTCGCGCAGTACAAGGACAGTCTCGGCGGCAATTGGAACAATCCCGCCAGCGCGACGATTACAAACATCATTATGGATCGATACGCTCGGCGACGGCTGGAGAAGAATCTGGCCGCAAAGCATTCGAGCGCCGCCCCGGCCGCAAAGCCCAACGATGCGGCGGTGCATTTTCGCTCCACCGGAACCCAGCTCAAGACCCGTGAGATAGCCAATCTAATCGATGCCGGAAACGCGCAGGTGTTTACAATCATGACCACCATCCTGGAGGAATATGAGAAAGGAGCGCGAGCCGAGGGCAAACCTAATGACTTGGCCCTGGCCCTGAGTTTTTTCTTTGCCACCAACGCCAGCGTCTATCACGACGCGGGAATTCCCGCGGACCCACGGGTGATGGAGCTGCGAGATACGATCGCCGAGGCACTCGTTGACGGCAACGCTTTCAGCAGCGTGAGCGACCGTCAGAAGCAGGAGATGTATGAGACGCTCGTGCTTTTCACCGGGTTCGCGCTCGCCGTATATCAGGAAGGAAAAGGCGGCAATGCCGAAAGCTTGAAGATCAGCCAACAACTCGCCGCGCAGAACCTCCTGGCAGTCACCGGCATCTCGCCGGATAAGATCAACTTTACCGATCAGGGATTGAGCATCGAGAGAGAACCTGCCGCTCCTGCCGCGACGGCCACACAACCTTCTCCGCAGCCAGCCATTCCTCAAAATGCTCCTTCGGAAACTGTTCACGCAGGTAAATTGGTCATTGATTTTGAAGGAAACGAAGTTCGCGCCAATCAGATGTATGGCGGAAAAAGAATTCGCATAAACGGCACTGTCAATTCAATTGAGGTTCTGAAAGACGGCAGAATCGCTCTGACCTTTCATTCGCCGGCGGCAGGGTATGCTCAAACACGATGCTATTTCAACAAATCACAAAGCTCCCGGTTAGCTCAACTAAGTGGTGGCCAGGAAGCGATTGTTGAAGGAACTGTGCGCGGATTTAGTGATAGCTTAAAGGGTATCGTCGTGGTGGAAAACTGCATCGTTCCTTAGTCCGCAACTTCAGTTGAGTGTAGTGGGTGCTACGTTCGGCGCGGAACCGTTTCAACGGTTTACTTGCAGGTGTTAATGAGAGCTGCATTGAACCCGGCATGGTTGCAACAACGGATCAGAGGCGTTGCCGGCTGGTCGTGAATGGCCAGATCAAATTTCACATCGAGTTGAGTCGTATGAAAAAGAAGCTCACCCTACTGCTGATTCTGTTTACTCTTTCTGCTCGCGTCTTTGGACAAACGGCTGCGAGGGGCCTCGAAGGCTCCTGGCAAGGAACGCTCGACGCCGGTGCAAAGCTAAGGCTGGTGCTGACGGTTTCGAAGTCGAACGACGGCGCTTATACCGGAAAGATCGACAGCCTGGATCAAGGGGCGACCATTCCCATTGAAGTGATCACCGTCGAAGGCGATTCCGTCCGTCTGGAGTTGAAGACGGTTGGGGCAGTCTTTGAAGGCAAGTTGAACCCTGACCGCTCCGAGCTGAGCGGGAATTTTTCGCAGGGCGGCGGTGTGTTGCCCCTCGCTTTCAAGCGCTCTGCCGAGGCGAAGCCCGAGGCGCCTGCCGCGAAAGTCGCTACGCCTCAGAGACCATTGGATGTTCCCGTCGACGTGACTGTCCCGGTGCCACCTACTGCGTTCAAAGGCGGAGGCAAGACACATGTTTGCTATGAGCTTCACATCACAAATTACGGCCGGACCGATTGTGTCCTCACCCGAGTCGAGCTGACAGGCGGCGACTCCCAACAGAACAAGCTTGCCACCTATGACGGAGATGAACTGGCAAGCCGCGTGATTCGTCCCGGAGTGACGGCGAACAACACTGCCGAAAAACTCAAGATCGGCGCCGGACTCCATCTGGCGATCTACCTCTGGCTGACGTTCGACAAAATTGGAGAGGCTCCCTCTTCGATCAGACATCGGCTTAGCTTTAAAGTTGGCGACTACCCGGAGGAATTGTCGATCGACTGTGCGCGCACTTCGGTCGCAAACCGATCGATTGTAATCAGCCCACCCTTGCGCGGAGGCGAGTGGCTTGCGGCCAATGGACCGTCCAACAGTTCCGGTCATCGGCGCGCGATGGTTCCGATCAGTGGCGGCGTGCATATCGCTCAACGATTTGCGATTGACTTCGTCCAGCTTCGCGAGGACGGTTCCACACACGCAGGCGATGCGAAGGACAACAAGAATTACCGTTGTTACGGGACGGACGCTCTCGCGGTCGCCGATGGCGTCGTTGTTGCCGTAAAAGACGGAATCCCGGAGAATGTTCCCGGCGCGAATTCACGGGCAGTGCCGATCACGCTGGAAACCGTCGGAGGCAATCACGTTATTCTCGACCTGGGCAACGGTCACTTCGCGTTTTACGCTCACCTCCAGCCGGGCAGTCTGAGGGTGAAGCAGGGAGACAAAGTGAGGCGCGGGCAGGTGCTGGGGCTTGTGGGAAACTCAGGAAATTCAACCGAGCCGCACCTGCACTTTCACATCAGCGATGCCAATTCACCGCTGGGCTCGGAGGGGTTGCCATACAGCTTTCAGTCATTCGAGGTCCAGGGGAAAGGGTGGGGTTGGAAGCCCGGATCGACGAATTCCACAAGTGAGAAGCGCGAGATGGAGATGCCGCTCGAGCTCGAAGTAATCCGGTTTCCTTCTGATCGATAAAATGGCAGTCGTGTGACTCTCCCGAATTGAGGAACAACAATGAGGAATCTCAGACATCACAGTTGCGGCAGGACCGAGCGGTACCCCTGGGAACGCAGGCATCCTTGCCTGCTTTTGGGATCCGAGATAAAGAGGCAGGCAGGGCTGCCTGCGCTCCGAGGCGTGCGGCGTGAATTGTTCCTGATCGCTGTCTTCATCGCCGTCGTCGTCATCCCGGTCTTTGGGCGGACGATGAACCTAACAGCTTCCGGGACAGCTACCGCCCAAACGGTCAA
>DATLWF010000269.1:0-4968 GCA_035576605.1 Blastocatellia bacterium
CAATGTGTGATTCTCCGCGGTCAATCGGGCCGAAAAAGTTTCGAGATCAGCTTCGAGCACCTCGAGACCTCCCGGGTCGTGGGCGGCCAAGGCTGATTCTCCTCGCACAAAGTACATCGAGGCGCGTTTCTTCGAGCCGGCTTCGGTCAGCACTAGAGTTCCATTCGCAAACACGAAGCTGGCGAGCGTCTGCCTATTTGGCTTCGGTCGACTCTCCTTCCAATGGAAGCGGCCGGCGATCATCAGATGGATGATCAGGAAGAGTTCGTCTTCGAGGCCAAGCACGATCCGCTTTCCGAGGCGGCGGAGATTGGTGACGTTCTTTCCCGATGCCTCGCTTAAGGGCGGATCTACCGAACGGAGGAGAAAAGGGCTTGAAACGCGAATGTCCAGGATGGGCTGATTGAGGATTCGCGGTTCCAGCGCTTCTATGTAAGCGACTATGTCAGGGAGTTCCGGCACGGGGATATTCTAGCAAAGGCTGAGATGATCGCAGCAGGCAGTCGATCTCTGGGGCCGTAGAGAAACGAGCCGAGTACGAAAAGCTTAAGCCGCTGAAGGTGGCGTGAGACGTACAGCTGACTGAGCTATCTAACACCAGTCAGAGCATTCGTCTTCCCAGCTAACAGATTCGCCATCGCCTGGTGACGATAGTTCTTCGCCAGATCGAGAGCCGTCAACCCCCCCTTGTTCTTCGCGCTCACATCGGCGCCCGCGGCGATCAGTTTCTCCATCACCGCGGTATCGCCGAAGTCGATCGACGCAGCGTACAGCAGCGGAGTCATGCCGAAGTTGTCCAGGTGATTCACCTGCGCGCCCCTCGCCAGCAGCGACTTAACCATGCTCGCATTATTGCCGATCGTAGCCCAGCTCAGCACCGAGATTTTGTCATCATCAACTTCGTTGGGGTTTGCGCCCTTGCCGATCAAGTACTCGATCATACCCGGGTCCAGGAACACGCCGTACATCAACGGGCTTTGCGCGAACCTGCCGATTACTTTCATCCGGTCGGCGAGTCTTGCTCCCGCATCAAGCAGCGCTCCCGCCGTCTGAACGTCTCCGGCCATCACAGCGAAAAACAGCGCCGTGGCGTCGTTGCGGACCTCGACCCCTTTGTCCGCGTTGGGCTTTGCGCCTTTTTTGAGCAGCAAACGCACTGTTTCTACGTTCCCTCGGTAGCGAGCAGCGACCATCAGCGCAGTAATGCCTGTAGCCGCGCGAGCATTCACGTCGGCTGCGCGCTCGGTGAGAAGCTTCACCTTCTCGATGTCGCGCGCCGCAAACATCAACGCCGTAGTCCCCTCAGCCGTTTTGGAGTCCGGCTTCATCCCTGCATCGAGGAGTTTTTTCAAATCGGCGGCGCTCCCGTTCAACGCAATCTGAACCCATTCGGGCTGCTCAGCGGGCGCGATATCCAGAGGCGTCGTTCGTCCCGGTTCGTCTCCCGCCTTCAAAGGAAGCGCATGCAACAAAGCGGCAGCAGCCCAACTCGTCGCCATAGTCGAGATGAACTGATCGTGCTGATACGGGAACCCGGTTTCGAAGTACGGAGGGCTAACCGGGGCGGGCGGATGTAGACGCGAGCTAACGTGCCAGGAGCCGTCCGCTTCCTGAGCTTTGAGAAGGAAGCGCAGGCCACGCTGGTAAGCGGAATCACCGGTCGGAATTCCGGCAGCGTCGTGAAGCGACGACAGCACCTGGCCCGTCTCGTAGGCGTCGCTGGCCAACGCCGGCAACTGAGACCACCCACCATCCTCGCGTTGTTCTGAGAGTAGCCGGCGCGCCGCATCCTTCACAACTTTTTCGTCTGCGCCGGTCCAACGCAGACCGAGCAGTTGAAAGATCCGATCCTCAGTCGTTCGAGGCCGAGCACTGACCAGCCATTCGCGAGCCCGCCGCAGCCTGCTCTCCTTCTCCCCCTTGAACTGTTCGGGCATGTAAGTCCGGACAGCCTGGGCGCAAACGGCGGTGGTCGTGAAAAAGCCATTGGACTGGGGTGGGCGGGCATCGATAGTCGGCCAACTACCATCGGGGAGCTGGCGTGAGGCGATGAATTGAGCGGCGGCGGAAGTGGACAGGTTTGGTCTGACGCCGGCCATCTTGGCGGCGATCAACTCCCAGCCGTCGAACACTACGTCAATATAATCGTAACCCTGGACTGTCGCATCAAGGTCTTTCAGATAAGCGAAGGTGTTGGCGGTCGTGTCCCGCGCGACTTTTTCATCCAGCGCAACGCCGTGCTCGCGAGCCAGCTTGATGGGTATTTGCGGAAGGAGTTGGTGATGGCAAGAGTTGCAGGTCTCCTTCTTCGCCCAGACGGCCTGCGACTGCTGGATGAGCTTGATGGCTTTCGCAGCGGCAGCTCGCAGCTCAGCCTCCTCGATCGGCGCTGCATTGTTCGCTTGATTTGACTCGACAGCCAAGTACTCGATTCGTTCTGACCTGACGTCTCTTGCATTAACTATCTGAGATTCTGCCTGTTGAAATCCAAAAATAAATGCTCCAAACGAGAAACACACTAGTAGTAGTTTTTTCACGAAACCCTCCATCTTTCTTTTCTTAATGCGGTGATCGACTATTGATAGGTCGCGTTCAACACCAAAGCAGCATGAGGCTGGTCGCAGATGCTGTCAAGCATCGCGACCATCGATGCGACCATCGCAACAGTCTGCAGGGGTGATTAAAGTGGGCTTGGTTCTGGAGGAAAACCTGTCCTTTTCATTAACACCTCAATTCATTGAGGTGTTGGAGCGGGCTTCGATTGCCTAACTGTTTCAACAGTTTTTCTGGACGGTCGAATAAACCGTTGAAACGGTTCCAGATCACCAGTTCGCGCCCAACACCACTGAACGTGGGGTGTTAATGAGAAGCTCAGCTCGTCGGGTGCATCGTATTGGTACTGTTTAGAGGACGAGTGGCCATGCTATCCGAGAGGGCTTACCTGTATGACCGCAAGAGTTGAACACCGCCATGCAGGATTTTCGTGTGGCATCCCTATTGCCTTTTATAAGCGTGGAGAGAAGTCATGAAAAAGAGAACTCACGCTATTTTGCTCGCACTAAGTCTTTCATTCCTGTTGGCGGCGCCCGGAGTATTCGCTCATCACGTCAAGCGGCACCACCACCATGGAACGACCCGCAAGGTCGTGTCGGTGGCCGCTCCAATCGCCGTGGGGGCGGCGTTTGGGCCCGCTGGTTCGATCGGCTATCAAGGTTTCAGACATCGTCGAGCCATCAAGCATCGCTTGATTGGACACCGTCACTCCGCGGGACACCATCAAAGACATCGGGCTTAAATCACGAGCGAAAAATCGTGTCGACCTTATTGTCTTGAAATGGGGGCCGGTTCGACTATATTCCCCACACCTCGCGCTCTCAATAGCTCATTGAAAGCACGGAAGTCCTTGCTCATAACCTCATCGAGGCGTCTTCGGTGCGCCGCCAACTGCTCCTTGAATTGCGCGTGCACCTCACGCTGCTGAGTGGTCGGGCCGAAATCCGAACTGCTCAAGCCGTTTGCAAGATAATTAATCTTACTGACTAACCTCGCTGGCCACCGGACGCCGTCTTGCCCCGTGCCCGTTAGCCTGCGCTGGATCAGGTTGTCTTCGACCTCAATCAACTTCCTGTCGAGATCGTCGGCCGCCGACCGGGCGGGAGCCGCGTCCGCGCCTCCCGACAGCAGCCCTCTTACGTTGTCTAGTTGGCTGCGGATAGCCTCTATTTGATTGACCATATCTGCTGCCGACTCCAGATCCTTTCGCAGTTCCAGGAGCATGGCGTACTGCGCTTTAATATCGGCTTCGCTGCCGCCGGAGCTCGGGTCCTTCTTTACGATCAGCGGTTGGCTCAGCTCCTGACCCCCGGCCGCGAGCTTAACGGTGTAAGCTCCCGGCGGAAGGAGCAGGGACATTCGTCCACCGTCCGGCGCGGGCCGCCACCCTTCGGCTCCGACGCGAATCTCCGGCGCATACGCTGGACTGGTTCTGAGTCGAATCTCCCTTGACTGCTCGCCTCGCAGATCCCAGGCGATGCGGTTGATACCCGCGACGCCGGTTCCGGTGATCGTGCGAACAGTTTGCCCGTTAGAATCCTCGATTCGGATTTTGACGTCGCCCTTCGATGCCGACTTCAGGTAGTAGCTGATAGACGCGCCGTATGGAGGATTCAGCCCGGCAGTCGGATCGTCGCCCTGCGTGAACGGCACCGTCGCGCCTCTAAAGCGATACGCAGGCTTGGGGGTGAAGAGATAGGCGCTGGCGTCGAGAGCGCTTCTGTTCATTTGCTGCAGCGGCGTAAGGTCGTCCAGGATCCAAAAGCCTCGCCCATAAGTAGCGACGACCAGGTCGTTAAATTGCTCCTGCACCGCAATCCAGTAGACCGGCGCATGCGGCAGGTTGTTCTGAAGCGGCTGCCAGTTTTCGCCATCATCCAACGAAACATAAAGCGCGTTCTCAGTTCCCAGATACAGCAGCCCGCGGCGCACCGGATCTTCGCGGATGCAATGCGCATAGCTAAGCATACTGCGCGGGATGCCATTGGTGATCGCCTTCCACGTCTTCCCGTAATCGCTGGTCTTGTAGGCGAACGGATCGCGGTTGTTCACTTGATGAAGGTCAACGGTGATGTACGCCGCTGCGCCGTCGTATCGCGAAGGTTCGATATTGCTGACTGTTCCCCACGGCGGGAGACTCGGGATGTTTTTCGTAACGTTAGTCCAGTTCTTCCCGCCGTCGCGAGTGATCTGCACCAGTCCATCATTGGTTCCCGCCCAGATCAGTCCCTGCTCTTTCGGCGATTCGGCGATGGCGAACACAACAGAGTTGTACTCGACGCCGATATTGTCCCCGGTGAGCCCACCTGAGAAGACTTGCTTGCTCTTATCGTTCGTAGTGAGATCGGGACTGATGACTTGCCAGCTCTGCCCCGAATCGGTGGTCTGATGAACGTATTGGCTTCCGACGTAGAT